>CAUZBV010000315.1:0-4943 GCA_963578115.1 Myxococcales bacterium | reverse complement strand
GCATATTTTTTCGATGAGCACGGTGTCGATCGAATCGCGAGTGACTTCCAAATTTCCGTTCCGACCGTGCGAAGAGTACTTCGGCGCTTCTTGGAGAAGGCTCGAGTACGTGTACGTGCGACAACAGCTACCCTGGCAATCGAGGCCGGTGGAGGCCAATCATGATGAGTAAGCGATATGGATCAGAGCAATGGGACCGAGCGTTGGACGGTCTGCACGCAAAACGAGGGGAGGTGGGCCAGTCGGATCGCTGGTTGAAGGCCAATCATCCGGAGTTTGTCGACGAACGGCGGTCGTTTTACGAGCGGACGCCATGGCATCGGTTTCGGGCGAGCGTCGTGGACAGGGTGGAGCGTTATCGCATGCGTCGACGCATGAGCCTGAGTGTGTGGTTGAGTGGATTGGGTGTCGCAGTATCGGCAGGCGTGGCTCTTCTCCTCATGGTGCCATCGAGTACTTCTCTCGTGAACCCGTCCGATGTTGTCGTTGACACCATTCGTGTGAAGGGCTCCACGCCGAGTGTTCCGCCGGCAATCATCGACGCAGCAGATGCTCCGGAGTGGATGGTGTTCGCAGATGGGCAGCGTGTGGAATCCGGTGCAGTGATTACAGCGGGCGCTTTGCTTACCTTCCGTCTCAACTCGTACCAGTTTGACCACGTCATTGTTTTTGGGGTGGAGGAAGATGGCAGCATCTCCCCCTATTATCCGGAGCGAGCCAGCGGTCAGAGTGTTTTGGTGGGGCAGGGGCGTGGGATACCCCTTCCAGGCGGCGTTCGATTGGATGGGCGCCTGGGTCGAGAGCGCTTTGTGGCGGTGTTCTCTAAAATGCCGTTGGCGTGGCGAGTGGTCCAGGATGCGGCCCAAAAAGCATGGAACTCCGGCGCTTTTCGAGTCGGCAGCATGAGGGCAGTGGGATTGGACAATACAGCAGAGGCGACGATTTGGTTCGACAAGCAGCAATAGGTTTTGTGGTGGTCCTGTTGGCCGTCGGAACCGCGCTAGCAGCGGGGCCGCGCCGGCTTGCCCTGGTGGTCGGGACAGGTCATGGGGCCCCGGATCAAGTGCAGCTCAAACACGCCGAACGCGATGCGTCCAAGTTGGCGCGTGTACTCGGCGAATTGGGCGGAGTGGAGGCTCGCGACCTGTTTCTACTGACGAAAAGCCCACGGGCGGAGGACGTCCTGAGCGCGCTCGATCAGCTGGAGAAGCGCGCCGCGGTGGAACGAGATGCAGGTCGAGAGGTCATGATTCTGTTCTACTACTCGGGCCATGCGACCGTCGACCACTTGGAGCTTGCGGGAAGTCGTCTCTCCTTGAAAGGGTTGCGTCAGCGGCTCCGAAACAGCCGCGCCACGGTTCGCTTGGCCATTGTGGACGCCTGCCATTCGGGTGGGATCGTGCGCCAGAAAGGGGGCAATCGGCATCACGGAGAAACCGTGTCCTTTGCCATTGATCAGAAGCTTCGTACCGAGGGATACGCCATTTTGACCTCGAGTTCGGCCTCGGAGCAGAGCCAAGAATCCGATGCGCTCATGGGTAGCTTTTTTACCCACTTCCTGGTCTCGGGCCTTCGCGGTGCAGCCGACGTGGATGGCGATCGGCAGATCACGTTGGTGGAAGCGTTTCGGTATGCGTATGAACGCACTTTGCGACAAACGGTCACGCGAAGCCTCGTGCCGCAGCATCCGCATGTGGAATTGGCACTGAAGGGCGCCCCCGATGTGGTTGTGACGGCATTGGAACAAGCCCGAGCGACCGTGGTACTCCGGCCCGGTGGTAATGCCCGGTGGATCATCTTTGATCCGAACATGAAACGAGTCATCGCGGAGTTGGAAGCGAGCACTCGACCGGTGTCTCTGGCGGTCCCTTCAGGACTCCTTACCGTGTATCGACAGGGACACAATGGTCTGGCGAAAGGAACGTTGGACACACGGACGGGTGACCGATTCGTTTTGAACGACCATGTGGTCCGTTCGGTGTCCTTGGCGAGTTATTTGCGAAAGGGGGAGTCCGGCCTGAGCGTGTCTGCCATGGTCGGTGTCCAATCCTTTCTCAATTCCGGTATTCGAAGCCAATACGTGGGTACGAGTCCTGTTTTTAGTGCCTTGCTTCGATACAATGGGCTCTTTGTCGACGAATTGGACCTGGTGACGGACGTGGGCTTTACCCATCAATCACAGCGATTAACCCTAGAAAACGACGACTACAGCCAGCTTTTGACCATGGTACAGGTCGGGATCAGTTTGCCGTATCGCTTCGATTTTGGTAATTTTTCAACGTCGCTCGGTCCGCGGATTGCGTACCTGTACTTAAGGCGGCGTGTATATTTGGGTGATGAGGAATCGACACAAGAGGTCTCGACCGTCGCAACAGGGGTTACATTGGGCTTCGCGTGGCGGTTTTCGAGCGTACTGTCCATGGGGATTCAAGCTCGCATCTCGTACGTTCGACTCCCGACAGCTGCGGGAGACCAAAATGGGGTGTTTTCGGAAGCGCACGTTGTGAGTGGTTTTCACTTCTAGGCGTTCGGAACCCAAGAGGCCAAAAGCAGGGAAATGGTTTTGGCGAGAAATGGTGTAGAGTATCAGGGCATCGAGGGTGGCTATAATGCTCGGTCCAAACGCAATGGATCGGGTGGTGGGTCATTCCCTTAGGAGTGTGTTAGTGAAGACATTCATTCGAATTATTGTTGGCTTGTCCATTGTGCTCTCGTTGGGTCTATCCGGTTGCGGTGGAGACAACGGAAACAAGAATCCGTTCAACCTCTCCAACTTGGGGGAGATCCAATTGGATCCCCAACAAACAGTCTACGCAGTCGAAATTGGGCAGGTCACGATTGGCGAATTCCTGGATTTTCCCATTCGGATTGTCAACGTGGGAACGGCCGATTTGACGGTCTCGAGCATTCAAGTTGAGTACGAAGTACCCGCCGAAGGGGATACGCACGGGGACGCCTTCGTTTTGGAAACCGGCGGTATTGAGGAGCCGGTTGTGATTGCACCGCTTGGCGGGTTGGATGGATCCACCGGCGTGGAAGAGCACAACGTGACGATTCGCTTCACGCGGCAACAAGACTATTTGGGGCGCGTTGCGACCTTGACCATTGAGTCGGATTCGCGTTCCGACGAAAAACTGAAAATCGAGTTTTCCGAGCAGAACACCACCGCGGTGGCGCAAGTGGGTCCAGCCGTTCTGGACTTTGGCGTGGTACCCATCGACGACGAAGGAGAGCGATTCGTTCAGGCGGTCAACACCGGCGCTACGGATTTGATCATTGATGGATTCCGGTTGTCGGGGAATTCGGACTTCGCGTTCCACGTGGGGGAGATGAGTTGGCCGAGCAGCGAAGAAACCCTCTTCAAGGTGTCTCTGCCAGAACCGATTGTCGTGCCTGAGGGCGAAGTGGTTCAGCTCCGGGTGACCTTTTCTCCCAAGAATCCGGAGGCAGCAGCCGGTGAGGTCGTCATTTATGCAAACGACACCAAAGGTGAGCATCCCGTAACGTTGCTCGCGAATCAAAATGTACCGTGTGTTCAGATCACCCCATCCGAAGTGGCCTTTGGTGGCAAGCTGGTGGGTACCAAGTCGGAACTTCCCGTGGAGATTTCCTCCTGTGGTGCCGCACCTCTCAAGATTTACGGTGCGCGGATGGATGAGGAAAAGAGTGCTACGGACTTCATCTTGCGCTACGACAACATCGATGGCATCGACCCGGAAACGGGTATTGATCCGCTGGCGCCATTGGTTTTGGAGGTCAATGAGAGCATCGAGCTGATCGTTGAGTATGTTCCCGACTCCATCAGCCCCTTGGATGCGGAGAACAAGCCCATTCCGGATGAAGGGATTTTGCTGATTGACACCAACGGGATCGAAGGTGCAGTGGAAGTGAGCGTGTCCGGTGCGGGAATTAATGTCGCCTGTCCCATTGCCATCGCAACCGTAAAAGAAGGCGAAGAAGTGATTCCTCAAACCACGCTCCACTTGCAGGGTGATCAGAGCTATTCACCCTCCGGTCTGAACATCAAGAACTGGCTGTGGTCTGTGGAGCAGGTTCTAGGCTCGACGAGCATTTTCATTCCCAGTCCAACCTTCAACAACCCCGTTTTTGAGGTCAACGTGGCCGGGTATTATGAGTTTACGCTGGTTGTCACGGACTCGGCCAATGTGGAGAGTTGTGAGCCGGCTGTCATTCCGGTGGTGGTGGTTCCCGATGAGGCCATTCACGTGGAGCTGTTGTGGACGACGGCTGGCGATCTAGACATGGAAGACGAGGGGGAGGGCAACGGCAGCGACATGGATCTGCACTTCGCCCATCCCTTCAGCAATGGTCCGGACATCGATGGCTTCTTGAGTTTTCCCGGGGGTGCGCTCAACAATCCCAGCACCGTCGGCGATCCCTGGTTTGACACCACATTCGATTGTTTTTGGTACAACAAGGAGCCCAACTGGGGAACGTTCAATCCCGAGTTCAATGACAATCCGAGTCTGGATCTAGACGACATCGACGGTTGGGGGCCAGAGAACCTGAACATCAACATCCCCGAAGAAGGCATCACCTATCGCGTGGGTGTTCACTATTGGGATGACCATGGATTTGGTGAGTCCTTGGCGACCGTGCGCGTCTATATATACGGTGTGTTGGATACGGAGGTTGTGGACGTGCCTGTCGTCGATCGCGACATGTGGTTCGTCGCCGAAATTCCGTGGGTGGCGGGTACGACAAAGACCCAGATCCTCCTGGATGAGAACGATGCCTATTTTATGACGCCCAACTACCAGAACCCCATGTTCCTGTCCCAGTAGCGATTAGCGAAGCGTTGGTGTTTCTGGCGTTGTTGCCGTGTCGTTGTCCGCCGTCGGATCGATGCGATCGCCGACTTCATTCAGGCACGCGAGTCGTCCATTGCGCCCCTGTTTGCAGGCGTGGCATTTGGACGTGTG
>CAUZBV010000314.1:0-4950 GCA_963578115.1 Myxococcales bacterium | reverse complement strand
CTCTGACAACTGAAAGAGTGGAGAGTCTGGATCCACGGTGATGTCACCCAAGAGCGCCCCAGACTTTTCTATCACCGATTTAATAGTCTCCAGTGGTGGACTTCCCAATGAGGAAACGACGGATGCGTTCTTGTATTCCATGCCCAAGGCGCCTGCGAGCATTTCCCGTACTCGCTCATCCAACCCATCGGACAAGTCGGCGTCCACAGGCGTCACTTTGTCGGCGCCATCCCAATGAAAACCGGACAAAGTGTGTCGTCCTCCACGGCTCGCTGCCTCCAACACCAAGACTTCCTTGGCACCCGTCAACGCAGCCAAAGGCTTTGCTGCACGAAGGAACTTGGCCGCAGAGAGGTTCTTTTTCGCAGTGGACAACGCCTTTCGAAGCGCTTGTTTCTTCTCCCAGTCCACCAAGTTGGCATCCACCGCAACGGTACCCCCTTCAGTCACCGTCGGCGATGCCGACCACCGCTTGTATCCCTGAAGACGCAACTCCAACAGATGCCCCCCCGCCGAAACGCCTTGCAATGGTATCGGCGTGTACCCTTTGAACACCCCATCCAACGAGACCTCCGCCCCGGACGGGATCGACTTCACGGAGATGGTACCCTTGGCCATGTCCTGAATTTCGTTCTTGGCTCGTAAGTACGCCTCTTGGGCCTCAACACTGTACGCATATTGCCGAGCGCCTTGGTTCGGGAAAATCAAGAGGGACCGTTTGATCAACCGAGCGGCTTCCGCCTTTTTGCCTTGTCCTAACCGTGCAATACCGAGCCCCTTGGCGACCCGAGCATGCAGCGTGGGCGTTCCCGCCGCGGGTGTATCCTCCAGAAGTTCCCAGGCACGCTCGAAGGGAGACAAGACATCCCCAGCACCGCTGTTGAGCGCTTTGAATCCGGCGTTGATGAGGGTCTCAATTTCCTCTTGGAGCACCGCCTCAGCCCCTGGTGATCCCGTATAGAGCGTCACACCGGCCATCTCCGCTGTACGCTCACGAACAATGGACCCCAACATGACCGCAACAGCCTTGCCTTTTCGCTGTTTCGGCATCACAAAAACCGCGAGGCCTCGATCGTCCGCGCATACGTACTCAACAGGAATCACCATGGCACAAAGCGCGACTAGCGCGAGCACCCAACCACCATTCCAGAAGTGTCTCTCGTTTCTCATGTCGTAACTCCTAGCGATACAGCGGGGTGCTGCTCGGGGTGTAGACCTCGATCACGCCGTCTTGAGCCACCGACAAATCGTTCGCTACCGAGATGCCGCCGGCCATGAGGATGGTGTCGTTGTCCATTAATATCGAGCCCATTCCACCCCGTGCGATGGCTGCCTCGTCTTGATCCAGCGAGACCAGTCCCCCTTGCTTCGCATCGTAATAACGAGGCTCAGCAACGGCGTTAAAGCCCACACCAGTGAACCCGCCCAAAATCGTCAGAGCGTCACCCGAAGGAGCATGCGCCGTATGAAAATAGCGCCCAGCGCCCAGACCACCGAGGGATTCGACGCTCAGCTCATAATCGCCGGTGCCCACTTCCTTGGCGGTCACGATCCACGCGCTGTCGGCGCTCGGCGGGAGAAAACTTCCGTCTTTGTTCGCCACACCGCCGATCACCGCAAAACGACCGCCGGTCATGGCCGTCATCGAGTGGTGATACATATTGTCGATGCCCCCGGGGCTGTGTTTCACAAAGTGGCCGCCTGCGCCACTGCGTTGCTCGGAACTGGCGTAGAACACCTCCGCAACGTGTTTGGCCGTGGTGCCCCCCAAGAAGAGCAAGCGCGTCTGGCTACCACTCGCTAGAACACCGACCGTATGAGCCGAACGATACGCATGCAGCTTCGTGTTGGACGAAATGAACGTGTTGTCCAGCGCGTCCCATACATCGCATTCCTTGTAATCTTCGTCGTTGGCGATCTCCCAACTACCCCCACCGCAAATCAAGACAAGGCCATCGTTACTCACGATGTTGGCAGAGCCAAACACCCGTTTCCGGTACAGCTCTTTGTCACTCACGGTCGTGAGGAATTGACCGCTCGTTGGATCATCGCCGTCGGTCCACTCCAAAACCTCCACCGACTTCAACGCATCCGACGTGTCAAAGGACCAACCGAAGCCACTCCCATTGGCCTGGTTAAAGGTCATCTCCGCCGTGCCACCGAAGAGCACCACTTGGTTCTTCTCCGCACCGGCCACAAAGACCGCAGAGTGAGCACCTCGACCATTGTTCATGAGGCTATTAACCTTGCTCAAGGTGCCGCTACGAGCGTCGTAGACCCACGCCTTTCGCGCACCGTCATCACCCTCAAAAGACGTAAGGGAGGTTGTGTTCACCGCGGTCAACCCACCGGCGATCAAGTACCGGCTGTTCCCGATGTCCGTCACCGATGGGAAAATGCGGTGGGTGTATTCGTTCGCACCGGGCGGACAGGAAAACCCGCCATACTTGGACAGCGCCACAAAGGCTTGGTTGGTGGTCCCTTCGATCACGAGCGTGTGGGACTGCCGTCCGAACAAGACCGGTTCGCCCAACGCGTCCAATCCAATCACCGTGATCTCTTCGTCTTGTCCTTCGGGCACATCGGCCACTTTCAGCGAACCGTTCCCGTCATACGAATACGACTTGCTGAACGTCTTTTTGCCCGTACCGTCCAAGTTAAGATGCCGAACGATCACCTGAAGTTTCTTGAACTCGGGATCGCCCTCGGCGCCCGAACAGCTACCCAACGCGGCCGTCTGCAGGCCCAAGGACACAGGCTCTCCGGCCCCCGACTCCGCACCACATGCCACCACCAGAGAAAGCACGAAGGCGGTTCCCACCAAAGAGAGGCCGCGCCAAGACGCCAACCATTTCAACCACTGTCCGCTCAATGGGCGGTAAATCGTTTGATCTTCCACTTGCCATCCACCTTATGCAACGTTACCGGCGGATTTGAACCCACCGGTGGGCTCTTGCCCACATAGAGTTTCAAATCCTTGCCTTCTTTTTGCTCTCGGCACACCACGTACGACGGATCGTCGAGGCCTGCCACCAGTCGAAGGAAATTTTTCCATTCGTACTTGCGGGCACTCGCCAGCCAGTAACGTTTCACGTCCTTTTCCTTCTGAAACTTGGTGTCTACATGCTCAATAAATGCTTCGGCCGATTCAGCTGCGTCCTTAATGAGAATCGCCTTGTAAGCAAGAAATAGGACGCCTTGAGGGGTGTCTGTCCCACCCTTGGTCACGGGATAACCATCATCGCAACTCGCGTACTTCTTTCCAGCGGGAAGCTTCGACTTCTTTGTTGTCGACGTCCCCTTTTTGGGCTTGGGATCCGCCTCATCTTCGCCCTTCGATTGGTAATAGTGCTCTCGTGTGCGCTTGTTCTTCTTAAAGATACTGCCTTTTTCTTCGGGTTCGTCATCGAAGGTCTGGGGCTTCTTGCCACATCCCGGTAGGCAAAGGAGAAGTGCCAGACTGAGGAGCATCCCCACTCGAGTTATCCCACCTTGTTTTCGCATCGAGCACCTCTTTCGAGTCGTCAAGTAGCGGAAGGATAGCACAGGCCCTTCTTGGAAACCATTGCAGGAACACGTCACGCCCATGGATCTATTCCGGTACGACGGCCTGCGTTTCCTCCGGTACGCGGCCTTCGAAACCCGACGTCGGATCCGCCGCGTCCTGCTCGGAGGAGAGAATCTCCAGTAACTCCCCTTCGGTTCGAGCGATAGCAACCGTAACGGACAAGTCGCCCGTCACATTAACGGCCGTTCGGAACATGTCCAACAGACGATCCATTCCCAGAATCAACGCCAATCCCACAGCGGGGATCCCCGTCGCTGTGAGTACCATGGCCAAAGTCACCATACCGGCGCCGGGCACACCAGCAGCACCAATGGATGCCATGGTGGCGGTCAGTACGATCCCGAGTTGGGCTCCCCATGACAGATCGATCCCAAACACTTGCGCGATGAATACGGCCGCCACGCCCTGATACAAGGCTGTACCGTCCATGTTGACCGTTGACCCAAGCGGCAGAACGAAGCTGCTCACCGCCTTGCTGACGCCCAGGTTTTCTTCGGCACACTCCATGGACACGGGAAGCGTGGCCGACGAGGAGGACGTGGAAAAGGCCACCAATTGAGCCGGGCGGATGCTCTTGAGGAAGGGGCGCAACTTGAGCTTGCCCAGATACACGACAATCCCGCCATAGACCACGATCGCATGGATGGAGAGTCCCAATAAAACAGTCAGGCCATAGACCAACAACGCCTTGAGCACACTGACCCCACTGGTGCCGATCACCTCAGCGACCAACGCCGCCACACCATAGGGCGCCACCTTCATCACAATATGAATGATCACCACCATGGCCTCTTGAACCTTGTCGAAAAAGGTCACCACAACGGTGGCTTCACCCGCACCGAGCATGGTCAGCGCTACCCCGAACAAGACCGCAAAGAAGATGATCTGCAACATATTGCCGCTGCTCAAAGACTCGACTGGGTTCTCTGGAATGACGTCCAACACATTGTCCATCGCCGAGGGCGCTTCGGCCGCCGCGTCTGTCTTTTGATCCGCTGACGACGTAAATTGCGCCTCCAACTTCGCTTGGTCTTCGGCCGCCATGTAGGCCCCAGGGTTCAGCAAGTTGGCACACCCGAGTCCAATGCTCACCGCGATGGCGGTCGTCAGCAGGTAGAGGCCGAGCGTCTTGCCGCCCATGCGGCCCAGTTTTCGCACATCACCCAAACTGGCAATGCCCACCAGCAACGACGCAAACACCAAGGGGACAATCACCATCTTGATGAGCTTCATGAAGATCGCACCGATGGGATTCAGCCAAGTATTGACGGTGTTTCCAATGCTGCTGAGCGGCGTCGGCGTCGAAATGACAGCACCACCCTCCAGGGTCACGTTGCGGATCTGAAGCCACGCGTCCACATGATCGCCGACCTCTTTATCCA
>CAUZBV010000313.1:0-4959 GCA_963578115.1 Myxococcales bacterium | reverse complement strand
AAAGACCGACACAAAGATGAAGATGCTCATGATCTTGAGTACGGCCAGCGGGCCTTCGGCGGCTTCACTTCCAAATTTTTTGGCTGCGGGCGCAAAGAATCGATTGCGTCGAATGTCGTCCTCGGCGAGTGAATCATCGGTGGCCGCTTTGCTGTTGCCATGAATCCAGCTCTTAATCGAGTAAAACAGCACCGCTAAGAATCCGTCGTCCTCTTTCAAATTTTGTCGCATTATGAACAGCGCGCTAAACGCCGCCAGACAAGCGCCCGAGATGATCAACGTGAGCCACAGGGGCGTCATGTCGTGAAAGAAGATGGGATAGCCGATCACCATGAACAGGCTGGACCCGGCGAGCACATCCAACAATCCCAGCTTGGGTGTTTGTGTGGGTGGGATGTGGATAAAATCTTTGCGCCCCATCCAGAAGAAGATGGTGGCCAGCCCCATGAGAATGCCGGGGATGGCAAACGCCCAGGTCACACTGCCGGTGTAGGAGTGGATCCCAGTGACGGGATCGACCACCTCGGTACCGCGAATGACCGGAATTAAAACCGTGGCGAAGGCGGATCCAAAGTTGATGATGAAATAAAAGCCGTTAAAAACTTTTTGCAGCAGGTGCCAGTTTCCGGCCCCAAACTGATCGCCGACGTGGGCCGATACACAGGGTTTGATTCCGCCCGAGCCGACGGCGATGAGGCCCAGTCCTATAAACAGGCCGGTGAGGGGGTCCACCAGCACGCTTCCAAAAAGTTGTTCTTGCCAGTGTGGATCTTCAAAGAGTGCCAATGCCGCGTGGCCCATACAGTAGACAATGGAGAGCCAGATGATGGTGCGATATTTTCCGAGCAGTCGGTCGGCGATGATCGCACCGATCAGAGGCAGTGCGTATACGGCGCTGCCAAACAAGTGGTACGTCTGTTTGCCGGCGATCTTGGCGGACTCTTCGTCCATCCCAGCATAGTTGACGTACAAGCCCACAATGTAGATGTACAAGATGGCGCGCATGCCATAGAAGCTGAAGCGTTCGCACCCTTCGTTTCCGATGATGTACTTGATTCCGCTGGGCCATCCTGGCTCTTCATGATTCGGACTGGTCCGGTACTGGCCCTGGCTCATCGCGTGGTTTCCTTTACGACTGATTGATCATGGTGATGCGTGCCTGCGTTGGGGCACATGCTTCCGCGATTACCGGGCGGCTGTCAAGCGGTCGCGCTCCACCCGGTCCATCATCAGCGCTGCCGTGGTGACAGTTTGGCAAACAACGCCGCGCTGGCAACGGCAATGGTGCACCCCAGAATAGAAAGAACCACAAATAAGAAGACCGTTCTCTAGGAAGACTCGGCGCTTTCAATGTCCTCAGCGCCGTGCGTTAACGCCTTGAGCTTCTTGAGGAAGAGCAGGATCAGGCCGCCAAACGCCATGCAGAAGATGGCGATACCCAGAAAGATCGTAAGCTCGCCCAACCCGGATGCCGCTTCACCCAGCAGCCCTGCCAGTTTGCTACCCAACCCGGTCATCGCAAAGTACAGACCCATCATCAGCGAAGCGTACTTGGCAGGCGCCAGCTTGGTAATGAAGGACAAGGCAACCGGAGAGGCACACAGCTCACCAATGGTGTGAAACAGATAGGCCAAGACCAACCAGTACATGGCTGCGCTTTGGCCGGAGTCGGATTGCATGGAAGCGCCGACCATCCACAGGAAACCGCTGCCCATAATGATGGTGCCGATGGCCATTTTGAACAATGAAGTGGCTTCCTTGCCCGCGTGGTTCCGGTTGTACCAATACGCCGCGACGCCGGTACCTAGAATCATGATGAACAGAGGGTTCAAGGCCTGCAGCCAAGAGGCGGGAATCTCAAAGCCGAACAGCATGCGATCGACCGTTTGCTCGGTATAGATGTTCATCAACCCGCCCGCTTGTTCAAAAGCACCCCAGAAAACAATGACGATGAGAAAAGACAGCAGCAAAACAATGACGCGGTCCTTTTCTATCTTGGTAAGCGGCGCGTTCAGTGAGGGATCGGTTGCGTTGGCGCCCGCCACGGCTTCGCCAACGCCTTGGAGGTGTTTCAAGCCCATCATGTACTGCAGTTGACCTGCCAGCATGCCGATACCGGCCAGACCAAAGCCGTAATGCCAACCAATCTTCTCGCCCACATAGCCCACAATGACGCTGGCCAAGAAGGCACCCAGGTTGATGCCGATATAGAAGATGGTGAACCCCTTGTCGCGGCGATCGTCACCCGCTCCGTACAAGCCACCCACCATGGTTGAGATATTGGGCTTGAGCAGACCCACACCCAAAATAATCAGTGCCAGCCCGGTGTAAAACGCCGTAATACTGTGCAGCGCCAATGTGCCGTGCCCAATGCACAACAAGATACCGCCATACATCACCGCCTTTTTCTGACCGCAAATCCGGTCGGCAATCCACCCGCCTGGGACGCTCATCACATAGACCAGCATGGTGTACCAGCCGTAAAGCGCCAGTGCCTCCTGGTTGGACCATTCCAGACCGCCCTTGGCGTCATCTTGGGTTTCGGCCACCAAGTAGAGCACCAGGATGGCGCGCATTCCGTAGTACGAAAAACGTTCCCACATCTCGGTGAAAAAGAGCGTATACAAGCCCCTCGGATGACCCATGAGGGTTGCTTGTTGCGATTGTTCGGATGAGTTCATCGTGGCTCCTCAACAGTTGTGAAACGCGTTCTGGTGGGCGATTCCGGCCGGAGAATAGGACAAAACCCATGGGAAGGAAAGTTGAACAATAGACCGACAGATTGGATGTCCGTGGAATCTGCTGATCCCGGCCACGCCGGGCTTCATTCGACGCTATTTAGGTCTGGTAAAAATCCGCGATGGCCCGCGCGATGGTCGTTTGCTCCTCGTCGGTCAACCCCGGAAAGCAGGGCAACGCGAGGACGTCCGCACAAGCCTCTTCCGCGTGGGGCAAATCGCCGGGACCGTACCCCAAATCCGAGAAACAGGGCTGAAGATGCAAGGGCTCCGGATAGTACACCGCGCTCCCGATGTTCCGCTCCGAGAGGCCGGATCGCAACGCCTCACGATCAGTCACACGCACCACACATTGGTGATAGACATGGTCGCCACCGATCTCGGAAACAAAGCGCACGTCCCCTTGTTGAACCCCATCGTCCAGGAGCTCACGATACCGATGGGCCAATCGGCGACATTCTTCATTCCATGCATCCAGGTGCGGCAACTTCACCAAAAGCATCGCCGCTTGCAGCGTGTCCAAGCGGAAATTTCCGCCCACCGACTCATGATGAAACTTGGGCTTCGCACCGTGGACCCGAATCCGTCGCAATCGTTCTGCAAGCGCGTCGTCGGACGTGGTGATCAGCCCGCCGTCTCCGAATCCTCCCAAGGGCTTGGTCGGAAAAAAGGAGAAGCATCCCGCTCTGCCCTGTGCACCGGCTTGTGTCCCCTTTTCATCGGTCGCGCCCAAGGCCTGTGCCGCGTCTTCCACCACGTCGATGTTCGCGGCCTGATACGGGGAAACATCCGCACATTGTCCGAACAAATGCACCGGGATCACCGCGCGCGTGTTCGGGCTTCTTCGTGCCAACGCTGCGGTGGGATCCAAGAGAAGCGTGTGGGGATCCACGTCGGAAAACACCGGCTTGGCGCCCAACCGAACCACGGCTCCGGCCGTCGCGTAAAATGTCAGCGGAGGAACGAGTACTTCATCGCCCGGGCCCACCTCCAACGCCATCAACACCGCCAGCAAGGCGTCGGTTCCGCTCGACACGCCCACCGCATGGGCCACACCCAAACGCGATTCCAGGGCGGACTCCAGCGCCCGGACCTCGGGACCCAGTATGAATCGGCCGTGCGCCATCACGTGACGAAATGCGGCCTCAAGTTCGTCTGTCAAGGGCGCGTGGCTACGGGCCAAGTCGAGAAAAGGGATCATGACTCGGGTCTACCACTAGTAGCGACCGTCCGTCCAATCGTGATATCTATGGGGTCATGTTCAAGTCGAATGTTCAAGAGCGACGACTGCAAGCGATCAATCGAAAGGGTTGGGACGTTGCCCAAAAACTCATTGAACTCAAAGCCAACCAAGACATCACGTTGGAAGAGCTCGCCGATCTACACGGCGGTGAACCCGGAGCGACGCCGGAGGAACGATTGCGCCAATTCCTCGATCGGATCAATGCCGCGCGTACGCGCCTTATTGAAAACGACTATGGACTCTGTTTGGACTGCGAGGAACCACTGGACGACGCGGCGCTCGACGAGACTCCGTGGGTGGAGAGATGTAGCGCCTGTGTACACCGGGCCGCTTCGGTGTAACTTGCTCTGGCCGTGGATAGTCCGACCCACTGCCCGCGTTGGTTTGCCGGTTCCCAGCCTTTGGATTGGAACATTCTCCGGCTTCCTTCGCCGTATTAGACAACAATACGCACTTCGCACGCTCTCGATCCCCGGACTTCACACAGAAATCCTCACAACGCGACTGATTGTGCTCGCGCTGCCGTTCGAAAAACTCCTCCGCTTCGGTAGCGGCGCCCGCGCGCATGGTATCCAAACCCACCGGCACCGAGAACCGTAGTTCAATCCAATGGTCGCATGTTCGAGTACACAGCTCGGCAATGGGCTCGATCCGTGCGGCTACCTCCGGAGCTATCACCGCTTTTGAGGCCGTTTGGGGGGAGGTTGGCGCGACACGCGCGGTCGGCACTGCCGACGCGGGGAGGCGCTTGCAACCCAAGAGACCGAAGGACAATGCCAACACAATGACGACCGATGATGCCATCGCCGTTGGTAACGGTTGCTCCGCTAGCTTGCACATTGTTCGGTACATCCTCTCGTCACGCCACGCGGTCTGTGCACATATCATAAGGAAAATGAAGCACTCGACCAGGGCCACTACACCGCAGGATAAAGGGCGCCACGGGGGGCCGCAAAGATTTTGCTATTTCGGAAAACG
>CAUZBV010000312.1:0-4978 GCA_963578115.1 Myxococcales bacterium | reverse complement strand
TGGGAACCCGTGGGAGGATCCAGCGCCAACAAGCCGCCTGCATCCGGGCGACACTCGAATCCTTGTGGCAAGACGGCCATTTGGTCACTGACTTGGATCCGAACGTCCACCAGTCCCGGTGTGCATGGGGGAGATACGCCGATGATTTCTCCGTCGGACACCACATCAAAATTGATCAGCGACAACGCACCGATGAACGCATCGAGGTCCTCGGATTGGCTGTTGGTAAACCCTTCACCAAAGATGTGGACAATGGCGCCTCCTTCGGACGGACCGAACGCGGGGCTGACTTGGGTGACCGCGAGCGGTAGGACGTACTCAAAGGCGTCGTCGAGTTGAGTCGTCTCGCTCCCCTGTTGGACCGACACGGTAGTCAGTCCAAGCTCACCCGGTGGAACCGTCACAAACACCGTGTTCGGATACGATGTTTGGCTGGTCACTTCCGCGTTGTGCTCACCAAACAAAACGGATGCAGGAACCAAGGGATCCAGCCCGCTGACGACCAGTGTGGCATCCATCCCACCACCAACAGATCCTTCGGCAGGCACCACCGCCCAAAGAGTCAGCGTGTCCGTCTCCGCTGGGAGATAGGTAAATCCATGGGTCACGGTGGCCAAACCACCGCTCGTTTGCACCGTCACATTCACAACACCCGGCGCGCCCAGTGGTGAATGTACGGTGGCTTGGACACCATCGGCGTCCACGGAGAGCAGTGTGGCTTCGCTCTCGCCAAAGCGCACGATCATATCTTCCTCAAAATAGGCTCCCGTCAACTGGACGATGGTACCGCCCGTGGTGGGACCGTGCACTGGCCAAAGGATGCTGAGGTGGGGTGCGCCCGTGTACGTGTAGCCCTTCGCCAGCATGGCCAAATCGTCGTCGGGCAAGACGACGCGAACATCCACCAGGCCCAACGAACCCGACGGCGTCAAACAACGAAGTGTGTGACCGTCAATCACCGTGACTTCAAAGGCCAATCGATCGCCGAAGAGGACTTCAACACCGTCCTGAAATCCCTTCCCCGTAACGAACACCTCCGTGCCACCCTTCGGATCGCCCTCGACTGGACTCAGGGCGTGAATCTCCAGCTCGCCCTCGTAGCGGAAGGCTTCCACAAGTGTACCTTCCCCGCCATCGGGGTTAATGACCTTCACATCGACCAGACCCGGATCACCCGGCGGGGTCGTGGCGTTCAACCATTCGTCATTGATGTAGAAGACGTCCGGCGATTTGAGATCGCCCCAATACACCTCAGCCCCGAGTTGGAAATGCGCCCCATGAACCGTCACGATGTCGCCGCCATCGAGTTGACCCACAACCGGCACGATGTCGGACAAAACCGGCGACGGTCCAGGAGCTGGATCCGCAGGACCCTCGGTCACATCTTCCGTGCCGGTAACGGGGGTAATCGGAACGGGCGGATACCCCATGGTGGGTGTCATCACCTCTGTACCCGATGGGCCGGGAACAACCCCGGCCGGTGGCGTGGAAAGATCCGAACCCGGATCGTGACCGCAGCCGACCAAAGCGAACCAGAACGCTATACACACCATTCGCACGCTACAAACTGCGACTCGGTTCCTCATGGGGACGATCCCTCCAACCCGGATTTCAGTGGCTGACGACCCTCGATCCTATGGGTCCACTCAAGCCGATGCAAGTGCCATCCAAGCAATCTCATTTCACACGCGTGCTCGCGCGCGCTAGAATGCCGGTCAGGCATGAGTGAATTCCAACTATGTTCTGACTATACACCGTGTGGGGATCAACCCCAAGCGATCACGGCCATCATCGATGGACTGCACGCCAACGAGGCGCATCAGGTGCTCTTGGGTGCGACGGGAAGTGGCAAGACGTTCACCATGGCCAATGTCATCCAATCCATTGGGTGGCCTACGCTGGTCATCGCCCCCAACAAGACCCTAGCAGCCCAACTCTATGGTGAATTCAAGGGGCTCTTTCCAAACAATGCGGTCGAGTACTTTGTGAGCTACTACGATTACTACCAACCCGAAGCGTACGTCCCCTCCACCAACACCTACATTGAAAAAGATGCGAGCATAAACGAAGAGATCGATCGTCTCCG
The DNA here is from genome assembly GCA_963578115.1 of Myxococcales bacterium. Taxonomy (GTDB): domain Bacteria; phylum Myxococcota_A; class UBA9042; genus CAUZBV01. Next base: position 2,892 of record CAUZBV010000312.1, on the reverse strand, counting down.
ACATGCAGCAACACGCTCCCTCTTGTCTCGAAAAGATGTGATCATCGTCGCAAGTGTGTCGTGCATTTACGGGATTGGATCCTCGGAAGCCTACGCCGGATTGCGCATCCAACTGCAGGTAGGCGACGAGTTGGATCGCAACGCCCTGCTTCGAAAACTGGTCGACATTCAGTACAACCGCAATGACTATGACTTCCATCGTGGCACCTTTCGTGTTCGTGGCGATATCGTCGAAGTGTTTCCCGCCTCCGAAGACGCCACCGCACTTCGCATTGAATTCTTTGGGGATGACGTGGAGCGCATCACAGACATTGATCCCCTCCGGGGAACCGTGCGGAGTGACTTGGACAACATCACGATTTTTCCGGCCAGCCACTACGTCACCTACGACAAAGACCGCAACCAGGCCATCGAGACCATCCGTGAGGAGCTGGGCGAACGGCTCCAAGAGTTGGCCCTGGAAGGGCAACTCGTCGAAGAACAGCGGCTTCGCGAACGCACGTTGTACGATCTGGAGATGCTCTCGGCCATGGGCTATTGCACAGGGATAGAAAACTACAGCCGTCACTTGACCGGTCGCGCCCAAGGCGAACCCCCGCCCACGCTGGTCGATTACTTCCCAAAGCCCTTCTTGTGCATTCTCGACGAGAGCCATGTGACCCTGCCGCAATTGCGCGCGATGTATCGAGGCGATCAGAGCCGAAAAGGAACGTTGGTCGAGCACGGTTTTCGTCTGCCCAGCGCGATGGACAATCGCCCCCTTCAATTCGATGAATGGCTGGCGCGGACCAACAACGTCGTCCACGTAAGCGCGACGCCCGGCGACTGGGAGTTGGAGCAAACCGGTGGTGTGGTCGTGGAACAAGTGGTTCGGCCCACCGGTTTGGTGGATCCACCTGTTGATGTGCGCTCCGCCGCCATGCAGGTGGACGATTTGCTGGAAGAGATCCGCAAGCGAACGAAAGACGGCGACCGCGTGTTGGTCACCACACTGACCAAGCGCATGTCGGAGAACCTCACGGACTACATGCGCGATGTGGGGATCCGCGTGCGGTACCTTCACAGCGACATCGACACCCTGGAACGAATCGCCATCATCCGCGATCTGCGGCGCGGTGTGTTCGATGTGCTCGTCGGTATTAATCTGCTCCGTGAGGGGCTGGACATCCCGGAGGTCAGCTTGGTCGCGGTGCTGGACGCCGACAAAGAAGGGTTTCTGCGCTCGAGACGCAGCTTGATTCAGATCATGGGTCGCGCCTCACGCAACGTACGCGGCGCCGTCATTCTCTATGCCGACACCATGACAAAATCCATGCGAGAAGCCATCGACGAAACCGATCGACGTCGGAGCAAACAAGAGCAACACAACCAAGAGCATGGCATCACCCCCAAAACCATCACAAAGCCCATTTTTGAGCTCCAAATTCCCGCCGACGATACCGTAACGACCACAACCGGCGACGGTGTCGCCCACAAGGCCGCTGCCATCGAGGATCTGTCGGCCGATCAAATTCACAAGAAGATCGAAACGCTGCGCGATCGCATGTGGAAACTGGCCCGAGACGAAGAGTTTGAAGAAGCCTCCAAGGTCCGCGACGCCATGCACCGTTGGGAGAAGCTCGCCTTGACGCTCGGCTAGTGCTCTACACGACACGCCCGCTCTTAGGACTCTTCGGTCATCCCCATCAGGGTGGGAACCGACTCGTCGAATCCCACAAACGCCGGCTCCGGAGTCAACACAACGCCCACTTCATCGTGAACCCTGCGCACAACGCTCCGTGCCAACGCGACCAGATCGTCTGCCTGGGCGCTCCCCCGATTGATCAGGGCCAGGACATGATTGGTGGACAGGCCGGCAGCGCCGTGAACATGACCGCGTGCAAATCCCACCCTTTCCATGAGCCACGCAGCGGAGAGCTTCACGGATCCCTGGTCATTGGGATAAAAGGGCATGGATTGAACGTCGACGCCTTGGCCCGCAAATCGCTCCCGCAGCGTGTCCGCTTGAGGCGGCGGGAGCACTGGGTTCATAAAAAATGAGCCCACGCTCCGATGGTTCGGATCGTCAAGGTCGACGACCATGGATTTACGGCGGCGGATGTCGAGAACTCCCTGGCGAACTGCCTCGAGCCTGGGGGTTGCGTCCGCGCCGAAGTGTTCGATCAGCTGGCCGTATTTCAACGTAGGAGGTCCCTGTGGTCGCAACGCGAAGTCGACCCCCGTGATGACGAAGCGATCCTTCCATAGCCCCTTGAAATGGCTTTGTCGGTAGGAGAATCCACACTCGTCGCCCGTCAAGACCGACACGTCGGCTGTCCGGCGATCCACCACGTGAACATGGGTGATGCACTCGCTGACTTCCTGACCATAGGCGCCCACATTTTGCACGGGCGCGGCCCCGACCCGCCCTGGAATCCCGCTGAGACACTCCAACCCCGCGAGGTCTCGTTCCACAGCCCACGCGACAAGATCGTCCCATTCCACCCCAGCACCGACCTGAACGCGCCCATCGGTGTCCAATGACTCGATTCGTCGGTCGTCCAACTGGATGACCAGTCCCGCGTACCCAGCGTCGGCCACCAAGGTGTTACTCCCCCTGCCCAAAAGCAGTACAGGCCACTCATTCCCTTGGGCCACGTGCAAGAGTTCACTGACATCACTCGGATCCTCAGCGCTCGCGAAATAGCGTGCTGCGCCGCCCACCTGAAGCGTCGTGAGCGGTGCCAACGGCACGTCATTGTGGATCGGAGGACACAATTTCACCGCGACCACCTGCCCATCCAACCCAAGCGCCAGCCGAAGAGCAGCACCATCAAGAGGCCGGTCAGCCCCCACCACGCTCCAATCGGGGCATTCGATATCGCACAGCCCCCCGACGAGCAGGTGGGCACA
>CAUZBV010000311.1:0-4997 GCA_963578115.1 Myxococcales bacterium | reverse complement strand
CATTGAACTTGCGCAGCATGAGGCGTTGGCGCGGCGTCATACCATTTGCACCTTGGAGCATTTGCTCTTTGCTTTGCTACACGATCCCGATACGGCCGACATCCTGACCCGTTGCGATGGCGACGTGGCCCAAATTCGCGAGGAGCTCGAAACCTACCTCCAAGGGCTCGAGTCGATCGAGGATGACCAGGAGTTGGAGTTGACCTTGTCCATTGCCCTACAGCGGGCCATTCGACGTTCTATCCTGCACGTTCAAGGCTCCAGTCTCGACGAGGTGCATGGATTCAACGTGTTGGTGGCCATCTACGCGGAACGGGATTCGTTCGCAAGATACATTTTGGAGGCCCACAAAGTGAGCCGCTTTGATGTGGTCACCATCATTTCACACGGGCTTACGGATCGGAGCCGCAAGGAGTTGGCGGAGACGACCCACGGTTTTGAATTGCCCGCCCACGACGACGACGACGTTCTCTACGATCTGGAGGGCGAATCCGGCGAATCCGTCGAGGCGGATCCTTTGGCGGGATGTTGCCGCCACTTGAACGCCGCGGCGGAACAAGGGCAAATCGATCCACTGGTCGGGCGTCTGGCGGAAGTCAGTCGACTCGTTCACATCTTGTCACGCCGCCGAAAGAACAACCCCATTTTGGTGGGGGATTCGGGTGTAGGCAAGACGGCCATCGTGGAAGGGTTGGCCCTGAAAATCCACGAAGGCAAGGTGCCCGAGCCCTTGAAGAATGCCCAGATTTACGAACTCAGCATGGGCGCGCTGCTTGCTGGAACGCGCTTTCGGGGGGACTTTGAACAACGGCTCAAGGAGGTGGTCGATACGCTGGTCGGGATGCCCGAGGCCATCTTGTTCATCGATGAGATCCACACCATCGTGGGGGCGGGTGCCACCGGTGAAGGGTCCATGGACACGTCCAATTTGCTCAAGCCCGCTCTTCAAAGTGGTGCCTTGCGTTGTATTGGCTCCACAACATACGATGAATACCGAAAATTCTTTGGGCGCGATCGCGCATTGGCTCGGCGCTTTCAAAAGGTAGAGGTGCTCGAGCCCAGCGTCACCGAGACCATCCAGATACTTCGTGGGCTTCAACCCCGATACGAAGACTTTCATGGGGTTCGTTACAGCCGGCCTGCGCTTGTGGCGGCCGCGGAGTTGTCGGCCAAACACCTGCGCGATCACAAGCTCCCAGACAAAGCCATTGACTTGGTGGATGAGGCGGGCGCGGCGGTGAAGCTCAAGGGTCGGAAATCCGGCCGCGTGGGCACCAAAGAGATTGAGCGAGTGCTGTCGACCATGGCCAAGATACCCCCCAAGTCCGTCAGTCGCGATGATCGGTCTGCGCTCAAGACCATGGACGCGGATCTCAAACGGATGGTATTTGGTCAGGACGAAGCGGTGGATCAACTGGTCCAAGCCATCAAGTTGGTGCGAGCCGGCATTGGCGATGACGAGCGTCCCGTGGGGGCGTTCATGTTCACCGGCCCCACGGGGGTGGGGAAGACGGAGTTGGCCCGGCAGTTGGCCTTTCTGATGGGCGTGGAGCTCATTCGATTCGACATGAGCGAATACATGGAGCGGCACACCGTCAGTCGACTGATCGGCGCGCCCCCTGGATACGTGGGCTACGATCAAGGGGGCCAGCTCACCGAAGCGGTCAGCAAGAGTCCTCATTCGGTGTTGCTGCTCGACGAGATCGAGAAGGCCCATGGGGACGTGTTCAACATTTTGTTGCAAGTGATGGACCACGGCACCCTCACCGACAACAACGGTCGCACCGCAGATTTCCGGAACGTGATCCTGATCATGACGAGCAACGTGGGGGCCCGTGACATCGCCAGGGGTTTTGTGGGCTTTGGCGATGGCCAAGTAACGGGCAATGAAGACGCCGCCTACAAACGACTTTTCAGTCCCGAGTTTCGCAATCGCATCGACGCCAAGATCTCCTTCCTTCCGCTCGACATGACCGTCATGGAGCGAATTGTGGACAAGTTCATCATGGAGTTGGAGGCGCAACTCGAGAAGCGCAAGGTGGAACTAACAGTCACCGGAAAAGCGCGCCTGTGGCTGGCCGACAAGGGCTATGATCCGGCCTTTGGTGCGCGGCCCCTGGCGCGGGTCATCAAGAGGGAGATCAAAGAAAAACTGGCCGACGAGATCCTCTTTGGCGCGTTGTCGAAAAGCGGTCATGTGAAGGTCGATGTGGGCGACGAGAGCCTGACCTTCGAATTTTCCGCATCCGGATAAGAAGGAAGAAAGGCGTGTGTTTCTAGCCCGTCGTGCTGTCCGGTGACTCCGGACCTTCTGGAACAAACCCTCGATCTTGCAAGAGCGCCATGATCCGGTCCACATCGGCTTCCACGTCATCGATGGCCGTGAGCACCAGATCGGTGTTGAGCGGCGCTTGGTCGTGATGCGGACAGACATGCACCGAGACCATTTCCGCCGGGGCGATGAGGGTGGCGATGGTTTGGTGTTCGGCCAGCCCGATGGTGTTGGTGGTGGAGATTACGATTTGGCCCGAGTCGATGAAGAGGTGGGCCACTTCACCGTAGTGGCGAATGAGCTTCTCCCGAGTCTCTTCGTGCTCAGCGGTGGCCAATTCATCATGGTCCACGCCCAGAAGCACGTTGGTGCCATCCAATAAGTACGCACCAATCCCCTGATTGAAGAGACGCCGTTCGAGGTGCTTGGCCAGCAAGGCCTTGCCGGTGCCGGCGTCGCCACTAAAGAGCACCAGGCCCGCCTGATGACCGCTTCGGGCCTCTCGATCTGCGAGGGTAACCAGGCCTTTCACCCAGCGAAATTCCCGCTGTCGGGTTTCGGAGCGAAGGGCCGCCTCCGAATCTTCCAGCACATCGCGGATAATGCCGCCGCCAGCGATGTCGTATCCGTCCACGACGACAAATCGTCCCGTGTGTTCGACATCCTGGGTTCGATCAAAGGCGATGGGATTGCGAGCCCGCAGGACGATCTCTGCCACGTCATGGCGGTCCACCTGGTTCTTGTTCGCGTCGCTGTGCAGCTCGGATGCGTCCAGTACGCTCACAACCTCTTCGATGACCACGTTGACCGACGAGGTGCCCAATTTGAGTTTGTAGCGTTTGCCGGGCGTCATGGACTGGCGGCCCAACCAGAAGATGTTGGCTCGAATCATCGTCGACACTTCAGGCAGGGAATCCACATGGCTCATCAGGTCGCCCCGTCGCACATAAATCTGCTCGGCCAATGTGATGCCGACACTCTGTCCGGCGTGGGCCTCGGTGAGCACGGGCGTGTTGAAGCTCTCAATGCTCTCGATGGTGGACGTCTTGTTGGAGGGCGTGAATACGACTTGATCACCGACCCGGAGGCACCCTGTTTCAACCCGACCGGCTACAATGCGGCGTTGGTCCCCTTGTGCGTTGAATCGATACACGTCCTGCACCGGCATCCGGAGCATTTGGTTTTCCCTGGGGGGCTCTTTCTCAAAGGCATCCATGGCCTCCAGAACGGTGGAACCGTTGTACCACGTCATGGCCTCGGTATGGCGCGCCACAAAATCGCCCTTACGCGCACTGATGGGCACAAAACACCGCGGGATCACGTCAATCTCGGCCAAGAACGAACGGTATTCGGTCTCGATCCGGTCAAAGGTGGCTTGGTCGTAGTCCACCAGGTCCATCTTGTTGACGGCCACGATGACTTGATCGACGCCCAGCATACTCAAGAGGAATCCATGCCGGCGACTGTTCTCCTGGACGCCCTCGTGCGCATCGATGAGCAACACGGCCGCTTCGGCGCGGGCCGCTCCAGTCACCATGTTCTTGAGGAACTCGATGTGCCCGGGCGCATCGATGATGATGTAGTCGCGTTTCTCGGTCTTGAAGAAACAGCGGGCCGCGTCGATGGTAATGCCTTGCTCTTGCTCTGCAGACAGCGCATCCAGCAAGAACGCATACTCGAAGTCTTTGCCCTGGCGTTCGCAGATGGCCCGTACTTTGGCTTCATGGCCTTCAAAGAGCGAATCGGTGTCGGCCAGCAGGCGGCCAACGAGCGTGCTCTTTCCGTGGTCCACATGACCCACGATGACGATGTTCATCTGTTCGCGTTCGTACGTGACTTGAGGGGCTGCGCTCATCTTACATGTACCCGTCGCGGCGGAGCTTTTCCATGGCGTGGGGATCTTCCTGATCCTGTGCCCGGCCCGCGCGTTCAGCGGTGGTGATGGTCAGCAGTTCGCGGACGATGGCAGCCGGGGTCACGGCTTTGGATTGCACACAACCGGTGCAGGGCTCACAACCCAGAGAGCGATACCGTGTGCCTAACCCCTTGTCGAAATAGAGATCGATGATGGGGATGTTCTCGCGGTCGATGTACTCCCAGATGTTGACTTCCGTCCAATCCAGCAAGGGATGAACCCGAATGTGGGTGCCGGGCGCAAAATCCGTTTTGAACTGACTCCAGAGCTCCGGCGGTTGATCGGCAATGTCCCAATCGTTGTTCTTGTCGCGCGGCGAAAAATAGCGCTCTTTGGAGCGGCTTCCTTCTTCGTCCGCCCGGGCTCCGACGATCACGCCCGTGTACGGTTCTTGATTCCAGTCGGGCACATACTCGCCCTGGTCGTTCATGCGTTTCCGGGCCCATTCGCCCGAGAGCGTGTGCTTGAGGGCCTCGGTCTTCAGGGCCGTGCAACAGGTCAGGCGGCCTTTGTTGTGGTTCATACCATCGGCCAGCGCCTGGGTGTTTTGGCCCACCACCATGTTGAGGTTCCAATCCCGGGCGAGTTGGTCTCGGTATTCGATCATGGCCGGGATCTTGAAGCTGGTGTCGATGTGCACCAAGGGAAAGGGGACGTGGCCGAAAAACGCCTTGCGAGCGAGCCAGAGCATCACCGTGGAATCTTTGCCAATGGACCAGAGCATGCACAGGTTCTTAAAGTGGTAATACGCCTCGCGCAGGATATAAATACTCTGTGACTCCAGCTCGTCGAGTTGGTTGGGGCTGGCCG
>CAUZBV010000310.1:0-5014 GCA_963578115.1 Myxococcales bacterium | reverse complement strand
GTCGGGAACCATCGCCGCAGGCGATCGAATCAAAGCGGCCCAAAACGGAAATGGACTGACCGTGGGATTGGAGCCCATTCAGTGCCCAACACTCTACAACGTGGGGTACGGAGGCCATCGCATTGAAGGCATTGGAGACAAACATGTGACGTGGATCCATCACGTGACGGCCATGGACTACCTGATGTGTATCGATGACGCGGATTGCGTCCGGGCGCTCCAGCTGCTCCATGATGGAAGCGCCGTGCTGGAACAAGAACTGGGCGTGGACTGCAGCCACTTGACTGACCTGTTCGGCGTCTCCGGCATTTGCAATATCTTGGGCGCCATCAAGACGGCCCGGGCGGCCCAACTGGGCCCAACGGATCTCATTGTCACCGTGGCTACTGACGCCTTCGATCGCTACCCCTCCGTGTTGGACGATCAAGACAATCGCGAAGGGCCCATGGACGACGGGAGCGCTCGAAAACGCATCGGTATCTTTCATGGCATCGACACCGACTGGGTGCTGGAAGGTGCTCCTCTTGTGCGCCGGCGGTGGCACAATCAAAAGTACTTCACGTGGGTCGAACAACAGGGCAAGACCGTGGACGAACTCAACGCGCAGTTGGACGACGACTGGTGGCATGAGCAAGCGACGATGGTCGACGACATCGACCGTCGGCTGATGCATGCGCGCAGCACATTGGCCTAAACGAGTACCGACAACTGACCGTCACATTGGATGGCGGGTTTATCCCTGCTTCATTTCCTCATTGATGCGTTCGATCACCTCGGAGTACGAGGTGTTTCGCACCAACTCGGCCATCAAAGACGTGTAGCGCTTCTCCAGATCTTGCCGCCCTTGCTGGCGACATCCTTTGAGAGCGGTATAGGCCTCAATGAACGCACGCTCCGCGTTGACGAAATATTCCGCCGCGCGCAACGTCGCTTCGATGGCTGAACGGGTCACAGAACGAGATTCGTGCGTGAACTCAAAGTGATTTCCGCGCGAGTTCCTCATCCCGATCGTCACCTCGGCGAGGGCATCGGTCTGACTTTTATCTCGACCTGCGCCCAACTTGGCGTTCACGACAAACATGTCGAGAGCAACCGTTCCAAGCGATGCATATTCCAAAGACATTCGCGTGAGCAGACCATGGAAGAAGGCATCAATAACCCCCACTCCGTGCCCTTCGACCACGGTGATGTCGCCACTGTTGTTGTCGACAATCTTACAAGCTATCTGCGTTTCGCCCCGACCAAAATCCTCGTGCATGTCGTAACCGACCACATCAAAGTGAAGGAATTCATTCCCCAGCAATTCCTTCATAAGTCCGAGCATACGTTGTTGATCGCGAATCATAAAACCTGATCCCGGTAAGAGAGCCTCTACTCTTGAAGGTACGGACCCATACATGCTTGGTCAAGCCGCGCAAGTTGCGTCAAGCGTCTGAGGTTAGGCACAATAGGAGGGTATGGGTACACATCACCGATTTGCCCTCTATATTGCGGCCTTCATTGTGGCCGGATGTGGAGAAACCAGCACGGGCATTAATGCCTCGTGTACTCACCACAGCGATTGCGACAGCGGGCTGTGCTACTCGGTTTGTCTACCCTCCGAAGGGGATCTCGACTCCGATGGACTTAGCAATAAAATCGAACACCAACTGGGCTCGGATCCGACTCGTTCGGACACCGACAAAGATGGCATGAGCGATTCCTTCGAATGCGGACCGGACACCTCCTCACCCCAGGACTCGGACGGTGATGGACAGCCCGATTTGTTGGAATCGAATGTGACCGATTGGGACAACGACTGCCTCGTGGATGCATTGGATCCAAACAACACCGAACCCCTCAACGATCCCCTCCAATTGGCGACGGTGGTGTGTCCCTCTCAAGGCGTGTGTGCCACACCGGAGGTCCTGGTGAGCGCAGGGTGTGTGGATGGAGTACCATCCTGCAGCGCGGACGGACTCCTGTACGAAACCAATGAAACACGATGTGACGGACTGGACAATGACTGCGATGGGCTGACCGACGAAGCCATGGCATGGGAGAGCAAGATCCTGGATCACCCCTGTGACGGTATCGGGGCGTGCGGACCCGGAATCGTCGAGTGCACACCCGATGGCGGCACGACCTGTTCCTCCAACGTTCAGGGAAGCGCTAGCGAGTCGGAACCAGAGCGATGCAATGGGCTGGACGATGACTGCAACGGGCTCATCGATGACACGTTGCGTTTGCACGGTGATCCCGAGGGTCCGGCGCTTGGAACACCGTGTCCAGGACATGGAAACTGCCCCGACGGCGTGACCGAATGTGGCCCCGCGCCGACGGGAGAGGTCATCTGCTCCACGGAAGAGGAAGGAAGTCATTATTCGGGAACCACAGAACTGTGCAATGGGTTGGACGACGATTGCAATGGCGACACCGACGAATCGTTCGGCTGGACCGACGCCAACCAAGCATTGCTCCTGGGCGAATCCTGCGGCATGGGAGCGTGCGCGGGCGGAACGGTTGTGTGCCGACCGGACATGCTGGATGCGATCTGCAGTAGTTCGCAGCAGGCCACCGGTGAAATCTGCAATGACATCGACGATGATTGCGATGGACTGGTGGATGAAAGCGATGATCTCGACACCCAACTGTCCGGATGCTCGCTTCTCGGTGTATGTGGTGAGCCCGGCGTCACCGTAGCCCTGTGCGTCACGGGGCAATGGACCTGCACGCATGCAGCGGAAAGTTCGTGGGAAGAAGGCTCTGAAACAAGTTGTGACGGTCTGGACAACGACTGTGATGGCCTCACGGACGAGCCCTTTCTCTGGACGAAATCCAATGGCTCCACCGGCGGCAACTTCATGGTGGGCGTTCCCTGTGGCACAGGCGCTTGCGACGGTGGGATTGTCACATGTACCGAGGATGGTCAGGACGCCTACTGCACCACCATGCCATCGCTCCAGACTCCGGAACTGTGCGACAACGTGGACAACGACTGTGACGGAGAAACCGACGAAAACATCACTTGGCTTGGCCTGCCACTGGGAGCCCCCTGCGATGGGATTGGCGGGTGCGGAGAGGGCACTGTGGTCTGCGGTCCCGTGTCCAAACAGGCGACCTGTTCTACCAATGACGATGGTCCTGACAGCCAGGCTGTCGACGAGTCGTGCAACCTGGTGGACGACGATTGCGACGGTGAAACCGACGAAGCCAGCGACTTGGTGATCAGCGCACAGACCTGTACAGCGCCGGGAGTCTGCCTCGGAGGAGGCGGAACACCCATTGCTTGTGACAAGGGGATTTGGATTTGTGATCTGACGTCCGTGGATGGATTCGAAACGGACAATGAGGTCTCCTGCGACGGCCTGGACAATGATTGCGACGGACTGGTCGATGAACTCCTTGCCAAGCAACCGACCGACAGTTGGACGACCTTGAGCCACGGCAACCCTCCGCCTCGACGTGAGATGATCGCGTCCTATGAACCCAACAGCCAGTCCCTGGTGATTGTTGGCGGCGATGCGACCAGCAATTGGAGCGAAGGGCCCAAAGTGCTCTCGGACGTATGGCGATACAACCTGGGCGACTCGACCGGATGGCAGCCGGTCCCGGCCAGTGGGCCTGCGCGGGCCGGTGCGTCGTTGGTTCGTAATCCGATGAACGGCCGGCTGATGTTGTTTGGTGGACGCGATGAGTGGGGCAACCCATCCAAGGACACATGGGAACTGTCACCCGGCGGGTGGACATGGAGCCCATTCAGCACATCCGGAGACGTGAAACCTCGCTTTGACCATACCGCCGTCGTCAATCCAGACAACGGCTGGATGTGGGTGTTCGGCGGTGCCCCCATCGGCTCCGGATCGGCCGTGGCCGTCTTAGACCTTGCCTCGGGTGAGTGGACAACGGCATTGCCTGACGGACCCGGCTGGCGAAGCGGTATGGCAGCGGCGTTTGCGCCAAGTGACACGGAACAGGCCGGCCGAATCGTCGCGTTTGGTGGGTTCACAGCCGGTGTCACCAAAGGAGACACGTGGATTTTCGAAGTGGATCAACTGGGTTGGATCCCCGTAAAGCCTGAAACAGCCCCTCCGCCTCGAAGCAATCATCGCATGGTGCGAGAGGGCAATCAGATCTATCTCTTTGGCGGCTCCGGGACCAACGGAGAAACTCTCGGGGACTTGTGGCGCTTCGATCTGTCCAACCTGACCTGGAAGCAGCTCGCGCTGGCAGGTGGGCCCACCGCGCGGTATCGGCATGCGTTTGTTCAAACCGGCGAGGGTCTTCTTTTGGTGGGAGGTATGGGCGCTACCCACGCCCACAATGATGCCTGGAAGCTGATGACCAACCCGGAGCCCAAATGGCACGCAATCGGTAGCACGGTCGAACCGCCGGCGCGGTTCAACGCATTCGTCGCGCCCATGTCCGCCGGCACATATCGACTCTATGGTGGGCAACGAACCGACGTAGGCCCCAACGAATCGCTGGGAGACGTATGGACCGGCACACTCCATCAGGAGACCGTTTGGACCCTCGAGAACGCCGACGGGCCCGCACGAATGCATGCGGCGGTTGCGTATGATCAGCAAGGCGACCGCTTGTTCGTTCACGGTGGAACGTCCGCCCCCGACAGCGTGGTACCACCCAGTATCCACAGCGATCTTTGGGTGTTCGCGGCGGACCAATGGACATCGCTCAGCGGTGCCTCTACAGGCGCTCCTCCGTTGAAACGACACGCTGCGCTGTGGGACCCATTCAATCAATCGCTCTTCATCCACGGTGGACTGATGGACCTGAACGATACAGCCTCCCCCCCCGAGTTGCTGTGGCAGTACAATACCGAGACAACGCAGTGGACGGTGATCAACCCCATTGGAAACGGACCACCCGCCACAATGGATCACGTGATGATTGCCTACAAGCAAGGCAAACGACTCCTGCTGGTGGGGGGAGCGCACAGCCAGGGTGCCATCTATTCAATCAGTCTCACCGATTGGGAATGGTCGCTCTTGGGAACCTGTGATGCGGCCAAAGG
>CAUZBV010000309.1:0-5015 GCA_963578115.1 Myxococcales bacterium | reverse complement strand
GTTGCGCAAACCCCGCTGGTGCAGTCGGCCGCTACGCTACACGTCTTGCCATCAGCACACCCTGGGCACAACCCGCCACAATCCACATCCGTCTCGTTCTGATTCACGTGCGTGTCATTACACGAATCAATATTGCCCGTTTGCAACGCATGCCAATGAACCCCGTCGCAGCCTTCAAATAACCGCGTCGATGCCACGTACCGAAGGGTGCCCTCGGTCGTTGAATCGCAGGTCGCTGAGCTGCCTATTTTGATCGATCCAGTCGCGTTGATGTCTCCGGCCACGTCGAGCATGGCACCCGGACTCGTCGTCCCAACCCCCACGTTGCCGCCGCTGCTGACCGTCAGTGAGCCGCCCAAACCCGCGTTGGCGCGCAGGAGGATGTCGCTGCTCGCTCCGGCTTGCAAAATCGCGTCGGCTGCGCCCCCGGCCACATCGCTGATGAGCACATCGAGCCGGCCCTGGGTGGCGGTCGTTCCGCCGTCCCGTTCGAACACAGCGGGCTTGCCGGATCCGGCGTCGGTCCATACATGCAAGCGCTGAGCGGGACTGACCGTGCCAATGCCCAGGTTGCCGTTGGCGTTGATTCGGGCCCGCTCTTTGTTGCCTGTGGAACTGGTCAGGAACGTGATGCTTCCTCCGCCATGATTGTTGATCGACAAATCGCCCGGAGCCGGTCGATTGAGTCCACCCTGGGCGTTGATTCCCAACACCGTCGCGCCGGCCGGATTGTAGAATTCTGCGACGAAAGGTCCTTGACTCACCGGATTGGATCGCACGCGCAGCTGAACCTGGTTGTTGACTCCGCCGATCTCCAAGGTGGCCGTTGGGGCGGCGATGCCGATGCCCACGTTGCCGTTGCCCGTTACGATCATCCGATCCGCCACCTGGTTGGTGCCCGAGCGTGTCTGAAAGCGGATGGCGTTGGCTAGTGGTCCCGTCCCCTGGCCATAGGCCACCAGAGAGATGTAGCCGCTGTTGACCCCTTCCCCAGCCTGATCCGGAGCCAGCACGATGGCCGCCCCACCGTCTGTGTCGTTGACGTTGGTTCGTGCCGAAAAGAACTGGGTGACCGATGTGGCGGGCAGGTTGGTGTTCACCCGCATGAAGTAGGTCATGGGGTTGGACTCGATGGCCAGAATGTCGCCCACGAGGATGTCCCCCCACACGGAGAGCGTCGGGCGGATCCCGGTGTGCGGCATCAGCGGCAGAGGCACGCTGCGATCCCAGAGGTGGACGTGGTCGTCTTCGTCTACGAACAAACCCAAGCCCGGCGACTTGTCGGTGGTGATCTCCAGCATGGGCACCGACTGCAGGTTGGCGAGGTTGCTGTACTGGAGTCGCCACGTACGGACAGCGGGTTCTTCGAGCGCCAACCAGCGCTTCGCACTATCGCCGATAACGTGCAAGGCCGCCGCCGGACCGGGCGACCCGAGTGGCCCGATCCCGACCTTACCGCCGCCGCTGATCGACAATGTTTGGTTCTGCGCCTGGGCCCCTGTGCGAAACAAGAAGCCCGCTGAATCGCTGTTTCGCGTGAGGATCATAGTCCCCGTTGGCTGAACCTCGACGGCGCCAGTTTGTGTGCCGGCGGCATCCGCAAACCACAAGTTCGTGTTGTTGTTGTTGCCCAGGCGAATCTTGACGTCGCCCGCCACGTCGAGGGTGGACGAAGGTGCAGCGATGCCAACGCCGATGTTGCCAATGTCGGTGATGTTGCCCGCCACCAAGGCGGTTCCGTTCCATTTGGGCACGGTGTCTGCCGTGTTGGCGCCCACCTGGGGATCGTCTTCGGTGAGCACCGGTGGGGCGCCGCACGTCCAGGCGCTGCCGTTGGAGGTCAGCACCTGGCCCTCGCTGCAGTTGGTGTGTTCCAGATCCAACAAGGGATGGGTGTGGCTGCTGTCGGCGAAGTCGCCGGCGGCTTGTCCGCCCACGGTCAGGGCGTTGTCCGCCTGTCGGGCGAAGGGCACGCTGAGCAGCGCGATGCGGGGAGTCATCTCGGGATCGCCGTCCACTTGGATCCCCAGGTGCAATACCCCACCGGCGAGCATGGTGTGGGTCACACCCGACAAGGTCGCATGAAAACGGCCTTCGGTGACGGAGACGGTTTGGGTGACGGTCCAGATGTTGGCGTCGGTGGATGTGGGATCGGTGTAGAGGGTGAAGGTGATCGCTACGTTGTCTGTGAGCGCCGAGCCACCCGTGTCCAGCTTGCCGCTGAAGTGCAGCGCTTCGGGCACGGCGGCTTGGGCGACCAGTCCAACGGTGCAAACCAACGCGCATGCAATGCCATGGATCCAACGCACGGAAATGCTCCTTCGAGTGTGTGAACGAGTATGCCAGAAGACGTGGTGGTATGGCCAGCCACCGCGGTATTCCAGGGCTGTGGTTATCTCGTTAAACGTTTGACAATGACCCGGTGGGTGAAATACTGAAGGCGGCATGAGAGAACGACTCGAAAATGTCGTACAGCGTTTGTATGCGCTGGTTAATCAGTTGGAAGCGGTCCCTGCGGGGGGTGTGCCCATCGCTTCTGTTCGGCAGCGTTGCGCTGCGCTCTTGGAAGACGTCCAGGAGTTAAAGGCCACCATCGATCAGCGCCGTGTGACCCTCCGTGCCGCGTTGGATCGGTTGTCGGCCACCCTGCAAGAGTCGACCTATCAATTGTCGGAGCATCCGAATGTGCAGCGCCTACGTGCGCTGAAAACCCGCCTGAGTGAAAACTACGAAGGTTTGCTTGTCACCATTCGTTCTCATCCAGGTGTACGGGACATGACCTCCCGTTTGCGCTCCCTACGTCCCCGAAACTACGCCCGGAACATCTTTCACGTCGCCAGTGCGTTGCTTGGTTTTGTGCTCTACGAATGGTTCCTCAGCGCACAGACGTGTATTTATGTGATGTGCAGTGTCTTGGCGTTCTACCTCGGCTTGGAAGTGGTTCGGCGCCGTTGGCCACGATTCAACGAGCTGCTGATCGACCAATGGTTGAGCGCTATCGTACGACCTCGGGAACGGCACAGCATCCCCGCCGCCACGCTCTACGCGGCGGCCATCTTGATTTTGCTCCTCACGGTCAGCAAGACCGCTATGCTGATCGGGGTGTTGGTGCTTGGATTGGGCGATCCCGCGGCCACCTTGGTGGGCCGTCGCTGGGGGACGACCAAGCTGTGGCGGCGCAAGAGCATGGAAGGAACGGCGGCGTTTCTCGTGGTCGGCACCACCTGCGTGCTTGCGTATCTGTTGCTCTGCCGGGACTTTGGGCTGGGCGCGTCCCTCTTGCTCGCCACCTCGACGACGGGCGCGGGCGCTATCGCCGAAGTCTTGAGCGACGACTGGCTCGATGACAACTTCACCGTGCCCTTGGTGGCCGGTTTGATGGCGGCGTTCATCCTGTAGTTTATCGTTGGTCATTTGTCCGAGGTGAACACACCTGATAGGGTGGCCCTCGCATGTCCCAAGCGCCGCCCCAAAAGAAGCCTTGGCTTTTCATGACCACACTTCCGGTGTGTGTGGCGATGGCGATCTGGGCAGTCGCGGACGCCGACGGCATGGCGCACCGCCTGAACGGCTTCACGACCGCTGTGTTTGGGGCGCTGGGCGATGTGTACCTCTACTCCTTCACCTTCTTTATCCTCCTGTGTGTGTTTGTGGTGTTTGGGCCCTTTCGGTCCATTCGGCTGGGGGGACCCGAGGCCAAGATGGAGTTTTCCACTTTGTCCTGGTTGTCCATGCTCTTTGCGGCCGGCATGGGAGGAGGCTTGCTCTTCTGGGGTGTGGCCGAGCCCATCATCCATTATGCGCATCCGCCGGTGGGGGAGGGCCTGACGACCGCCAGCGCGAAAGAGGCCATGGTGATCTCGCAATTTCATTGGGGATTACACGCATGGGCGGCCTATGGCGCGGCCGCGTTGGCCTTGGCCTTTTTTGGGTTTAATCGTAACACACCTCTCCTTCCAGGGGCCCCGATCCGGACCGCTTTTCCGGGTCGTTTGTCCACCCGCGTCGCCATGGTGAGCAATTGGATCGCGGTGCTGGCGGTGGTCTTTGGTGTGGTGGGGGCGCTGGCCTTCGGGGTCAAGCAAATGATCAGTGGCTTCGACCTGTCGTTGGGTTGGAACATGGGGGGTACCGGCGGCAAGTTGGGCATCATGCTGGCGTTGGTGGTGGTCGCCGTGGTGTCCGCGTCCACCGGACTGGGACAGGGCATTAAGATCCTGAGCAACATCAACATGACTCTCGCTCTCGTGCTCATGGTGGCGATTGTGGTCCTGAGCAACACCACCGACCTTTTGGGTGCGCTCATGGGCTCCACCTGGGATTACATCGCGGCGATACCGTCGCTGAGCGCGGGGCAGCATGAGTACTTGGGAGAGGAACAGTGGCGGAGTGATTGGACGCTGACCTACCTGGTGTGGTGGGTCGCGTGGGTGCCCTTTGTGGGGATCTTCATCGCGCGGATCAGCAAAGGACGCACCCTGCGTGGATTTATCACGGGTGTGGTCCTTGTGCCGACGCTGTTTTGTATGATCTGGTTAGGGCTTTTTGGTGGGTTTGCGTTGCAGCAAGAGGCGGACACCGGGGCCATCGTGACCTCGGTCATTGGAGAGTGTCAGGGCGTCTCCGACCTCCCCGTCGTCAGCCAAGAGACCTGCGAGGCCAAGCAAGGAACATGGGTCGCTGGGGATTTCTCTACCGGTCTGTTTTTGGTGATCCATGGGCTTCCTTGGGATGGCTTCTTTACGGTGGTGACCTTGTTTTTGATCTTCATCTTTTTGATCACGAGCATGGACAGCGCGACCTACGTGCTGAGCATGCTGACCAGCCGAGGCGCGGCCAACCCACCCGTGTCTCAGAAGATCACCTGGGGTCTGGTGTTGGGGGTTTTGGCGGCTCCTTTCTTGTTTGTCGACAACGACATCGCCATCCGTTCGGTCACGGTGATCGGCGCCATCCCCTTCCTCTTTGTGATCCACGTGCAGATTGTAGCGCTCATGCGTTCACTGAGGGCTGAG
>CAUZBV010000308.1:0-5025 GCA_963578115.1 Myxococcales bacterium | reverse complement strand
GCAGTCCGGTCCGGAAGAGTGGTCAGGCAGGAGCCGGAAGGACTTCCTGCAGGACCTGCCGGCGGGCAGCCGTACATCCAGATGCCGGCTTCTTTATTGGCCGCGCCCCATCCCTCGTAATACATGGTGTCCACGTGTTGGCTCATGAACCCCGAATCCAGGTAGGGTTCACAGGATTCTGGAGGAGGCGGATCGATGAGGTGATCAGTCATGCTCACCAGGTTCTCATCAAACCATTTCATCAAGATGGCGTGCTCGCTTTGACTCAGGGCCGCGTAGGTGCCTTTGGGCATGTGCACCCGGGACTTGAACGACACGTATTCCTTGAGCCAGTTGGTGTCGCCATAGGCTTTGCGGAAGAGCGCACGGAAATATCCGTATCGAACGCCGGTGGTTAAAATGCCGAGTTTGTCGGCGGCGAACACGGAGTTGGCTTCTGTGGGCTCTGCCCGCAGGCATTGAACGGACGTCAGCGCTTCGTCCACGCTCATCTCTTCGGGATCCTTGGTGAGCTTGCACTTGGTTTGGGCGGTCTTGGTCAACTTCCGCCAATGCTTTAGTCCACCTTTGGACAAGGAGTGGCATTCGGAACAGCGGCGGTTTTGGCATTCGCCATTGGGTCCATCACATCGTGGATCGCTCGGGTCGGTGACGTTGGCACCGAGGATTTTTAAGGATTCCAGCGCAAGCTCCGTGCCCATGATCTCCACTTCTGGGACCTCCCCAAAATCGGCGATCGCTTCGGTGGGTAGATCTTCCCAACGGCATGCCGGATCGGACATGTTCTTGGCGCAGTTCAGCAAGAACGTCGTGGCCCTACCGAACTCTGATTCGGGCCAGGACTCTTCGTCGATATTCTCCATTTCGGGAGGCATCCAGTAGTAGTTTTCAAACTTCTTTCCTTCCGGGGTGAGCAGGCCATCCCAATGACTGTCAGTCGCCTCCAGACGGTTGATCCAACTGTCGGCCCACCGGCCACTACCGATGCGATGGCATTTGGTACAGGCGGCCGCTTCTTCGCTGACCAGGTGTTTGGGCATGGTCCAGCCTTGACCTGCCGCGTTCACGAGGGTGTACGGCGCGTCGTTGTATCCCAGCACCAGGCCGTCGTGTGTGCCCATCTTTGGGACGACCGTTTCGCCTTCCGCGTTTTTGGCCCCATCGATCCACGGTGTGTGAATGATGGGATCCGCATCGTGGCATTCGGCGCACTGGATGCCGCTGCCCAGGCCGCCCTCAATACCCCGCCAGATATGCTCGCTTTGGTAGGGCGAGGCCGGAGAGTCTACTTTGTCGGCCGGATGGGTGACATGCAGTCCGTCCTTCATTGAGTAGAGTGCGTTTTGGAAAAAACAGGTCCTTCCCGTGTAGGGGTTGTGGCCCAGCATGGCCATGTCGTTGTATTGCCCCTCTTCATCGGCTATGGATTTCCGGCACAACAGGATCCAATGGGTACCCTGGTCATTCTGGGCGCTGGTCACACGCGGGCCGTTGGTGCGGCCTGTGTCGGCGTTGGGCTCACACATGCTGTAAATGAACTGCGGATTGTCACAGTCGCTGACTCGCGTGTCGGGATAGGAGACGTTGCCGTTTTCGTCCGTGACCACCGTGGGGATCGGGGTGGCATCCAAACAACTGAACGTGGCGTAATCGCCATCACCCAGCCTGGGGAAGAAGGGGATCTCACCCAGCTGATGGATACACGCTTCGGCATAAGCTACCGGGCTGGCGATGTTTTCACCCTCCTCATAACCGTCAAATTTGCCCGTACCTGCGCTGTCCAGCGCTCGATCAATGTCCATCTCCTCGTTGCGGATGACATTGCCGCCCTCCATCAAACACAAGTCGATGGTGTATTCCGTGGCCTTGATCGCCTCGATCATTCCGAGCGAAGGCTCGCCCTCAAGCCAGCTGGGGTCGTAGGGCGACCCAAAGAGGTTGATGTCTACCTGGGGACCGCGAAACGACGAGCCCTTGCCACCGGGGGCCGGCATCATGTCGATGCGGGGGATGTTCATGGCGTCGGAGAAACAATTCAATACACCCACGTTGCCTGGTCGAACACGGACGTGGAGAGTTTGTCCCGGTTTCAGAGACGGATGAACCGTGACTTTCAAGAATTGGCCCAGTCCATCGTATTGGACTTCCAACATTTGGCCTTTTTGGCCGGCGGTTTCATCGATGATATTGGGCGCACAGCCCATGAGGACTACCGCGTACAATGAGGACACTACCCATGACAACGTTCGAATCACTTGCATATCCCTTTGCTCCCCTACGGACCTATGTCGACTAAGTCCCTCGAATCATTTGCATTATCACGTGCTCTTGTAAAGGAAAACTTCCCTTTTAGAGCCGCCTCTTTTCCCTTCAAGATCCGTTGCACAGCCGCTGTCAGGCGTTGACGGCTATCACGGTTGCTTCGGGGCCACACCCGATATTGTCTGGGTGTCTTGCGGCCACTTCAAGTCTTGCTTGGAATGGCACGCCCTGCCGCGTGATCTTTTTGGGTCTAGGAAGGCAATTCGTGCTGAACTGCAGAGTTCCGCCATTTGCCAGCACGCATTGGAACGGCGCCCAATGAAGCAGATTTCATGCCAATGATCGAAAGTGTAATTATTCCAAGGGTTACGGAAGGTGTTTGTGTGAGGTGGGGGGTGTGGTCCTCAGTAAAATGGGGCGTCCAGACCGCTTTTCTGGGGTCATTTATGGGGGCTGGGGAATATTCTCGTTCTTTGGCTGATTGGGGTGCACCTGCAGCTCCAACGATTGAAGCGCCGTGTAGCTCCAATCGGCCAGCGCTTGCCACAACGCGGGGGTGTCGTCACCGGTCTCATGGCGGTGGCCTGCCAAGAAGGCGTCATCGACGATTGTGGGCTCGCCAAAGTGCACCTGCACGCGTTTTCCCCATCGCGGAAAGGCGCGACCGATGGGGAGCACCCGGTGCATGCCGTAGTGGTAAAAGGGCATCACGGTGGGGTGGGCCTGGGCCATCAAGCGCCCGATCCCCCGCTTGAATGGTGAGCGCAATCGGCCCTCGGGGTCGCGGGTTCGACCGCCTTCCGGAAACATGTGCACCCAATCCCCTTCGCCCAAGCGGTCCAGCAGAAACGAGAAGCCGGGTTGGTCCAAGCCGCCGCCACGAATGATGGGCACGCATTTCCCCGCGCTGTAGATGAACCCTTTGAGGTTGGAGCCGAAGAAGTTGATGTGATCGGCGGGGATCCACCGGACCGCGCTGTACCGCGTCTCGCCCAAGTTGGAAGTCAAGAGGGGATCGTCAAAGAGAGAGACATGGTTGCTGAATGAGAGCAGCCCTCGTGTGCGTTCTCCAAAGAGCGCTTCCCAGCGCTCAACGCCCTCAAATTCCACCCGGTTCATCACCCGCATGACGAAACGCGACGTGTTGACGACCAGGGCGCACAAGACGTTCTTGTACCAGTGGGGCTCCGGCCGCCAATGGCGAAGCGCCTGCTCTGTGGATACGAGGGACTTTGGCTCGTGCTCTGTCATGCGTTCTGGCCGACACCATAGCGGGTTCTTCTTTGGGATTTCAAGGGCTCCAAGCGGAGTGCCAACTGTGGTATGAATGCATGCATGTGGATGTCCAAAGCAAAGCTTCTTGCTCGGTGGTTCTTGGCGGCGCTCTTCGTGTGGATCGGCGTACAGCATTTCACCGACCCGGCTCCCTTTGTGCTGATCATGCCCGGTTTCATTCCCGCCTCCTGGCACGAGCCCTTGGTGCTCATCAGCGGATTTTTTGAGATCGCCGGCGGGGTGGGCGTCCTGATCCCCACCACGCGCC
Organism: Myxococcales bacterium; assembly: GCA_963578115.1. Taxonomy (GTDB): domain Bacteria; phylum Myxococcota_A; class UBA9042; genus CAUZBV01. The sequence goes on along the minus strand of CAUZBV010000308.1, from coordinate 1,220 downwards.
GCTGGGCCGGATGGGGGCTTGTGGCCCTGCTCATCGCGATCTTCCCGGCCAACATCAACATGCTCGTCAACGAGATCTACCTGGAAGGCATGCCCCACGAGAAGTGGCTGCTCTGGGCCCGCTTGCCCTTCCAAGTCGTGTTCGCCTTTTGGACGTTGTGGGTCACCGGCCTTTGGCCACGCGCAAAAAGTGGGGTTTCCGCGAGCGCCGAGGGACACTGACAGCCCGTGCCCCGCGCTGGCGGCGTTATTGCTCCTCGCCGTAGCCCTACTACACCGACGTCACAATGCCTGGCCATCACAAGACACGTTCAGCCATTGACTCCTCCGCGCCCTTGAAACTCCACCCAGGTCGGGTTTCCGCGCACGCCGAGGGACACTGACGGCCCGTTCCCCGCGCCCTTGAAACCCCACCCAGGTCGGGTTTCTGTGAGCGTCGACGCCGATGCGGATCCGGATGCATGAGCCGCCAGGTCATGGCGCACACCTCATCCAGCCTGGCAATCAACGCCGTGGAGTCTGCTGGGCCAACCGCACCGGCCTTGGACAGTATCCGTATGGCGGCAATGGACTCTCGGGCGGACCCATAGGCGACGCTGTAAAGATAGCGCTTGTCTTTGCCTTGCCGGGCAAAGCCCTCGGCCAAATTCAGCGCAACGCTTCCGGTCGCTCGGACAAGTTGGTCGGCGTATGACCGATAGTGGATGGGCAACGCTTTGACGAGTTCCAGCGCATGGGTCGCTATCTCCTCAGCAACATCTTGAACAATAAAATGACGGGCCATAAGCACCTCCTGAAAAATTGGGTTGCACCCGGTGCTCGAGCCCAATTTTTTCAAGGAGTGCGCTGGCCGGACTGTGTTGGGAAGGTGGTTGGGAACGAGTTCAGACGTTGTACCTGTGACCGAACCTGAACCTGAACCTGCGCCTGAACCTGCGCCTGTCCCCTACCAATCGGTGGGTTTGTAATCCTTCAAGAACTGGCCCCACACGTGGTTGCCCGTGTTGATGCCATTCAGGATGGGATCCACGATGCGCGCCGCGCCGTCCACGATGTCCAACGGCGGAGTGAAGCGATGTTCCAGCCGTTTTCGGTGGGCGATTTCGGCGGGATCTTCGTCCGTCACCCAGCCCGTGTCCACCGCGTTCATGTGGATCCCGTCGCGGACATAATCCATGGCCGAGGTGCGGGTCATCATGTTCAACGAGGCTTTGGCCATGT
>CAUZBV010000307.1:0-5042 GCA_963578115.1 Myxococcales bacterium | reverse complement strand
CATCGGCTCAGGCGCGGGCCTGGCCACAGAGATGTCCTTGGCCACGGGCTCTGTCGTCGCTAGGGGCTCCCGGGCCGTGACCGTCACCACGTTCGCGTCGTCTTCCCGCTCCAACGCCTGCCGTGGCTTCACCCGGTCCGCGGCCGTCGTGGCGCTCTGGTCCTTATAGATTCTGCGCGCGCGTCCCGTGAGTTGTGCAATGGCTTTGGTGCGCATGCCGTGAGGGTCCACCCCCATGGTCTCCAACGCACGAAAAGCCTGGCTGCGATTGACACGACACAACCCCGCCAACAAGTGCACGGTCCCAATCACATCGCTGTCACAATTCTTGGCAATTTTCGCGGTCTTGCTGTTGATGACTGCGATGGTGTCGACCGGCTCTCCGTCCATCCCAATGAGATGGTCCAATAGCCGGTCCTCGGTGATCTCTCGTTCCTCCAGGATCGCTTGCGCTCGATTCGTCACGGTAAAGAGCGCCAAGAGAACGTGCCCACTGGACAGCGTGTTGCCCGATTGCTCGGCAATGTCCTTGGCCTCATCAAGGACTTGTGTCAGTTCAATACTGGCAGGAACATGGCTGGTCGGCATGAGATTGTTGCACCCCGTGAATGAAAATACGACTACCACCGCTACTGAATCCTGACAAGGCCCATTGCGTGCAATCCACAGCCTTTGTCTTGGCTGGTGTTGTTTTGCAGCCACTGCTACGCTCCCCCCATGAATTGGCGAAAGCTTGTGAAAATGGCGATTGTCTTGGGCGGCGTAGCGGTCGCCGTGTGGGTTTGGGAGACTCTGCCCGAATCCAACGACATCGTCTTCGATCTGACCGCCATGGAAGTGCGCGTCGATTCGGGCGTGCTACGACATTCCGACGTCCGCCGACTCGTTTGCACGCTCGAGAACAGTGAAGGCGTGGCGGTCGCGACAATCACCCTCTCTCACGTGAAAGCCGTAAGCATCGCGACCACGGTCGACCTGCCGCCTGGAGAATACGCCTTTCGGATCGAGCTCACCTTTCAACGCGACAAGGAAGCCCCTCGAACACACGCCGTGGTCCACACCGAGACCCTGTCGGGGGGCCTTGTCCGCGTGCGGCTCTGAACCAACCGAAACAGCCAACATGGACACCCCGATGCGGTGAGCCCGCGTTGGATTCACGTTCGCCACTGGACCTCGCCGCTATCCAGTGATACACCCAACCCATGGTCAAATCGCGAGTGCGCCTGGTGGTGGTGGTGGGAGGTCCCAGCGAGGAGCATGATGTCTCGCTGGCCTCCGGTGCCGAGGTCATCCGCCATCTGGATCGAGAGCAATGGGACCCCTTCGTAGTCCGCATTGATCAGAACGGGCGTTGGTGCTTTCCGGCAAACACCGATGTGCGTGGACTCGCTGAACCCCTACCCCTCGCCGACGGCCTGAACACGCTGAAATCCCTGAATCCCACAATCGTCTTCCCGGTCATGCACGGACCCTACGGGGAGGACGGCCGATTTCAGGCCTTGCTTGAGTTGCTCGACCTTCCCTACGTGGGTTCGGGTGTCGAGACCAGCGCTGTGGCCATGAACAAGGCGTTTACACGCGACATCCTGGCCGGCGCGGGACTCCCGGTGCCGCCCGCTGAGGTCCTCCATCGCGGGAAGCACCCCACCGTGGATGCCCCCTGTGTCGTGAAGCCACTGCGACTCGGATCGTCCGTGGGAATGTCGGTCGTCCACACGAACGACGAGTTGGCCTTGGCACTCGAACGAGCCTTCCAGCACGACAATTTGGTGTTGAACGAACAATTTGTGGCGGGCACCGAGTTGACCGCAGGCGTACTCGAAACCGAGGACGGAACCCCAGAAGCCCTTCCCCTAATCGAAATACGCCCCAAAGCGGCCCGTTTCTTCGACTACCACGCCAAATACACACCGGGTGCCACCGATGAGATCTGTCCCGCACCCGTATCGGACGCCATCCGCGAGCGAGTACAAGCCATCGGCATCCAGGCCCACCGGTTATTGGGTTGCCGTTGCATGAGCCGCACGGACGTCATTGTAGACGCCTCCGGTGAGCCTTGGGTTCTGGAGATCAACACGATCCCTGGACTGACGGCCACATCGCTTTTGCCCCAAGCCGCCGCGGAAGCCGGCATCGATTTCACGTCGCTCATCGACCGACTTCTTACTCGCGCTCTTGCCGACTGACAACCATGAGAACAACGTCGCCCTAGGCGGCTTTTGGCCACCGACGTGATTCGGACCGGATCGCACGATACGCTCGACGAGCCTGACGTCCATCGGCCGGATCCAAGGGTTGTCCACCAAAGATCGTTTGTTCGTAGAACGCGACCAGTACGGTCGCATGTGTCGCCGCCTCGGGGCTCCGTTCCGCGATGTGCCGCACAAGCGACTGGGGAGTCGTGCCCGGCCGAATTGGAATACCGCGTCGTCCTGCCAAACGCACAAGCAACGCATACAATCTCTGGATTCGCCGGGACGATCGGGTTCTGTCTCCAGGCAAGTGCACGTGGACTGCGTCCGGCGCGCGTCGAAAGATGATCCGACCCAATCGCCGACGGTTGGCGATCAACAAAATCAACAGAAACACCACGACCCCGGCAAACGCCCATTCACGCAGCTCCTTAAGGGCACCACGAAAACTCCGAGTACGCTGCCTTTCTTTTCGATCGGAGAAGAGATTGGTCAGCTTTCCGAGCGTTTGACCAATGCCGGTCAAGAAATCAAGCTGACGTTCCAGGTCCCATCGAATCACCCACTTGTGCCAAGCCAACTCCATGGCATCGAGTACCTGCTTGAGCCCGCCGAACATGCTGTCGTTTGCCCCCACAAGGGCTCCGTCAGCAGGCGTGGCATCAAAGGGCACCCACCCCACGCCTGGGAAATAGGACTCCACCCACGAGTGCGCATCGGCCTGCCGTACCTGGACGTACTGACCGACGTCGTTGTATTCGCCGCCGAAAAAGCCGCCCACAGCCCGCGTGGGAATGCCCACTACCCGAGACAGGATGGCCAATGCGGTTGAAAAGTACTCACAGTGTCCTTCTTTCAGGCCAAACAAGAAATCCGCCAAGGGATCCTCCGGATCGTGTCCACCCGCCAAGCTGTAGTCATAATTCGCCAAAAGGTGTCGTTCTAGGGCCCCGATCTTATCAAAGGGCGTGGGTGCGTTCGCTGTAATTCGATTCGCCAACTCGACAATCCGCGAATCCAACGCCGGCAGCTGCAGATAGCGCGCAACTTGGGGTGGATAGTGGGTACCGGTCGCCCGGAGCAACTGTGGATCACGGACAACGCGATACGAGTCCACGGCGTAGCGAAGCGGCGCGGAACTTCGTTTGGCGAAGAGCAGGTCCAATTCGGCATCTTGATAGAATCGCGTGCGCAGCTTTGCCAAGGGGACAAAGCGGCTGTCGGTCAAGTCACGCACCCCGCGAACGCGTCCTTCGGCGAAGATGGCTTTCCGATCGATCTGCATCTGCTCCATGTACACACGCAACGACAGCCGCCGTGCGGTTTCGGGAACAGGATCCGTATCTCGCGCGATCCAAAAATCGTTGATCGTGTATTCCAAGGGATGCATAAGAAGCTGGCTCTTGAACCAACCACGACCGTCGTAGGAGTCAAACGAGATCCCTTTCAGTCGCAAGGGCAACACGCGTTGAATGGATGCAGGATCCGGCGCCGGTTCACCCGCACTCGAGTCGTTCAACTCGACGCGCAAGATGGTCGTCTGGTCCAGTTTGAGACGACCAAAGCCACCCAACTCAATCGAGTCCGAAAATCCACTCACGGAGGGGCCTTTCCGCTGATGTTGCCCAAAGAGTCCGAGACCCAAGCGCGGGAAAAACAGAAAGACCACAATGGAACAGGCGAAGATCGCAAGCGCCAACACACTGGACCCCAGCAAGAAGCCCGGACCCACCAATTGACGAGCGCGCGCTGTGCGTGCCTCTTCCGCCAGACCCGGTTCGTCCGCGCTCCGTTCCGCCAACTGTTCCATGTCCCGACGCAAGTGGAGCAACACCAGGGCCCAAGTCAAAAAGACCACATAGAGGATGAAACAGAACCCGAAGCTGATGGTTGGATTGATCACCGCCGCCACGATCAACTGCATGAAGCTGACGGAGTAGAGTTGAAAATCGTCTTGGGCGGTCCGTCGCTGGTAGAGCTTGGCCACCACCATGAGGGAACAAAAGTAGATGGCGTACAAGAGCCAATCGCCCGACAAGTAGCCCATGGTGGCCATGACCAACAAGCCCAGCACCAACACCATGTTCCAAAAATGAACGCTGGACAAAAAACGAGCCACCCCTCCGATCCCACTTCCGATCAACAGAGGCACGACCAGGAGCCAAAAGAGGAAGGGCAACTCTCCCGAAAGAAAGAGCATCAAGAAGCCCGTGCTCACCAGCAGATAGGTGACGACCGTATGGACTCGATCAAAGCGCATGATCGGGTCCTTCCACGCCTTCCGCTGCCACCGGGCACGAGTGCACCTGGAGGACTCCCGCCCAGGCCTCGGGGACGGTCTGCTCCGGATGAAGAACCAACAAAGCGCCGTCCGTATACGCAGGTGGCGACTCCGTTTGGGCCTCGTCGATGGCGGCGTCGGGATCGCGCAATGACACACGCGCCAAGTGACCAAAAATGGAGCGTAGATGGGCCGGTCCTTGGTCTGGGTACACGCTCCCCTCTGTGGTTTGTATGCCCACCGCCCAGCCGGTTCTGCTGTACCCGGCCACCAAACTGGCCGCCTCCGAAATAGCGACTTCTGCCGGCTCGGGTGCTCCGTCTGCAGCCAAGACGTTGGGGACCATGACCATCACACGGTATTCCGCGGACGCTTCGTATTCTCGCGTCATGACGCGACGCATCCTCGCCGAGGATTTCCAGTGGATGTCACGCGGGTCATCTCCGGGTAGATAATCGTGGAGTGCGTGGTATTCATCGCCTCGACCAGCTCGGTGCTGCTGATCCTCATACCCCTGGGCACGAAAAGAGAGTCGCGGCGGGACCACGTCATGAAGCGCGGGAAACGCG
>CAUZBV010000306.1:0-5081 GCA_963578115.1 Myxococcales bacterium | reverse complement strand
CGCGCTCTCGATGGCCTGGATATCGCTTCCATTGCCGATATTGTCCGAGCCTGCAGCATTCAAATGATAGGGAACAGGCGTTGAGCCCCACCGCATAGTGAAGCCAAAGTCAGTTTGGCTGATGCTATAGCCCGCCGCTTCCCCGCCAAGAAGCCCGGCAGAGAGCAAAACCACCATGCCAACAACGTTCGTTTTCATCTATTTCGAAGGCTGGTTTAAGCGCAAATAGCTACGAATTTCGGAGACCAGGCTCGAGACAGTTTGAGCCCTCTGCTTCGGTGCTTGTACCGCCGCAAACCGGCCCGTCTTATCTCGAGCAACGTAGTGCAGACCCGCCAAGCGTCGACGGACTCTCTTGGGCCCCTTGGCATCTTGGTAGACCACAAATTTTCCTTGGCTTAGTCCCGTCAGGGCCCAATTTGTCGCGGTTTTTTCCAAGAACAAAATCACCTCTTCCCCTGGGGTGAAGGAGGGCATTCCCGGAATGTTCATGACCCAGCGGCCGAGCTTCCCACCCATCAACTCCAGCCGAAGCGTCTTCATCCCCTTGTCGCCTTTGAACACATTGCGAACGTCGATGTCCACGTGGGTCTGCAGATGTCGTTCATTGCCTTTGACGGCTATGGTCCGCGCCGCCGCCACCGTCCCCTGGAGGATCGTGTGACTTCCAAGCGTCATTTCCTGCAACGAAATCTTGATCACAGTGGTAGCGCGTGCTGGCGCTGCTGTGAGCGTCAGAGTCAACACCAATGCTGCTACTGCCGTCCAATGATATGCTTTCATGGAGCTCTCCCTCACCAGAAAAATAAATGCTTGCCACTTCAGTGGGAGCTGGTTTCTACACGTAGAAACCGTCGTATTGTAGTGAGTGGATGGCGGTTCAGGCAAGAGAGAAGTCAAGTCTCTCCCCATTAGGTCGCCGTAACGCTGGGGTTACTTCGCCTGTAACCAAGCCTTGTAGGCATCCAAATTGTAAGGACGTCCTAAGAAGTTCTTCACCAAATCCGCCGCATCTTGCGTTCCCCCGGGCTCCAGGATTTGCTCGCGATACTGTTGAGAGACGTCTTCATTGAGCAGTCCAGCTTTTTGAAAGCGTGTAAAGAGATCCTTGGCGATCACCAGAGACCATTGATAGGTGTAGTACATCGACGAATAGCCAATCAGGTGGCCAAAATTGGCGTACACGTAGGTATCGGGGATGTTCCGATAGGGGGAATACTCGTTGAAGATCTTTTCAGAATACTCATCGAGATCCAAATCTTTGGGGTCCTGATTGTGCATGAAGAAGCTGTACGCGGTGTAAAAGAGCTGGCGCATGACGTGAATGCCTTTTCCAAACTCGTTGGCCGTGCGCATCCTTTGCACCAGATCTCGAGATATGGGTTTTCCTGTCTCGTGATGATGGGCAAAACCGGCCAACACGTCCGGATCCCATGCCCACTCCTCCAACAACTGGGATGGCGCCTCCACAAAGTCCCATTCTACATAGAACCCGCTCATGTTGACCCAGTGGGTATTTCGACCCAGTAGGTGATGGATGAGATGACCAAACTCATGGAAGAAGGTCACCACCTGGGTGTGCTCCATCAACGCGGGGTTGGATCCTTCGGGCTTTGGAAAGTTGCACACCATGCTGGCCACAGGGCGTGGTCCCTTGATCAAACCCGGTTGAACGGGGAAAACGGCCGCGTGCTTGTACTTGTCGGCTCGCGGGTGCATGTCCAAGAAAAATCGACCCACTTCCTTCCCGTCGCTTCGCATGGAATAGGCCAACACATCTTTGTGCCACACGGGTGCGTCGGAAAGTTGGTGAAAGGTCACATCAAAGAGCTTGGAATAGAGATCAAAGATGCCGTCTTTCACTCGATCGAAAGGCATGTATTTCCGGACCTCTTGACTGTCAAAGGAGTATTTCTCCTGTCGAACCTTGCCGACATAATAGAATCGATCCCACACCTCGATTCGTTCGGTTTTTGGATCGTCTTTTTTCTTCCGGGCCAAGAGTTCTTGGATGTCGGCTTTGGAGCGAGGGCGAACGATGGCGGTCAGATCACGGATGAATTGCTCGATCTTCTCGGCCGACTTCACCATCTTGTCCTCGGAATTGTACGCAGCCCACGACGGGTAGCCCAGAAGGGTCGCGTATTCGTGGCGTAGTGACAGAACGCTCTGCAAGATGTCTTTGTTGGCCGGGTATCCTCGACGCAAGAACTGCTCGTACAACGCACGACGAAGGCCGCTGTCTATGGCGTAATTTTGGAATGGATAGAAATCCGGATAATCGGTCGTAATGCGAATCTTTCCAGTCTTGTCAGGCGCATGGGCCTGAATGTAGTCCTCGGGCAGGCCGTCCAAAGAAGCGGCGCTGTCCAACGCGATGGAGCGGACATCTTTCCGCACGTTGCGCCCATAGTCTTGACTCAACTTGACCAACTGTTGTTGGATGGCCGCCAATCGGCCGCGGGTCTTCTCGTTGAGATCCACACCCGCTCGTCGAAAATCTCTCAACAAACGGTCGCGGAAGCGCTTCGCTTGACCATCCAAGCCTGCAGCGCTTACTGCTGACACCGCGTCGTAGAGCGCCCGATCCAGATTGAGTTCACTATCAAAGCGCGCCACATCTTGGGAGCACTTCTCGGCTACCTGTCGCATGTCTTCTTGAGGATGAACACTCTCCATTAGGCTGGTCAGGCTTTGGACGGACACCACCTCCTGCAACATCTTGTTGTATTTGTGCAGAACGCCCATTCCGGAAGCGGCCTTGATGTCACCTTTCAGTTGATTCGCTACGATCAGCCCCGCTTCGCAGTGATCTGCGAAGGTCTGAACATCTTTCCAAGCCGGTACAATCAACGCCGAAATATCCCTATTCGAAATGTTGGTGTAGGTTGTGGTGGCACATCCACCACACCAGAATCCAAGAACAAGGATCCAAAACATTCGCCTGCGGTTTGTCATTGGTTTGCTCCTGAGTACAGGACATCTGAGTATTTGTGCTCATCGTAAAAGTTTGCTGAACAACGACTTAGAAGCGGTACTGAACGACCAGTCGCGCCGATCGGTCATGGACCTCTTCGCCATCATCGTCCGCGCTCTTGACCTTTTTATCGCTGTACATGAGGGTCGCGACACCGACGTTGCGCCAGAAATACCAGTGGAGCGCGACCCGCCACTGGGTCTCGCCCAGTTGTCTCTTCAGATCCGTCTCCAACAATTCGGGTGGCTCTTCCATCTCACCCGGGAGGTACTGACCAAAGTCCGCACCCAAAAGCAGGCGACGGGGCAAAAGCAAGAAGCCCGCGCGCACATTGTAGGCCGTCTGCCATGACCTGAAGTTGAACTCTCGCTTGGTATAGTTCTCGGCCGCCAGCGCCAGCCGTTTCCATCGAAAAATGGCCAAAGTGTTGAACGCCACGTAACGCTCCTGGGCACGAACATCGTATTTGGCGCCCGTTTGGATGGCCAGGGTGGTGGGGACCGTGGTGTACAAGAACTGAGAGTCCCACCGACTGTATTGACCCACCAGGTTCAATCCCAATTGGCCACCCACGCTCCAGGTGTAGTTGTCATTGTCGTACGAGAAATAACGACCACCAATGTTTCCAGCAAATCGGCCGGAACCACCCGCGACATAGGCACGGTAACGCACACCGCTAAAGAGGGGTCCGTACACTTCGGCGGCGGCGCCATTGCCCTGCTCAAAGGCCGATGACATGTAGTAGGGGGCGTCGAGCAAGAGTTGCTTCGCGCTGGACAAGACGGTCGCATTGGACAAGCCACCACCGCCGCTGTTGATGTTCAAAAAGTGGCCTTTACCAAGGGGGATCTGGAACATGGCAAAGGTCAACCGCGGGGTCTTCTCGGCCCGCATGCTGATCAAGTAGAATGAATTTTGGATGAAGGGCATGGGACCGAACGATCGGAGCTGAAGTTTGCTAAACCGAGTGTCCGGCTTTTCGTCTTGGATGTCGTAGTTGAACGCCACGTTGGCGACGATAGAAAATCGCATGCCTGGGTTGCCCCGACAGACATTGATGCTGGGATCGAATCGGCAACCGAAGTCCGCACAGTCCGTCTTTCCATCGTTGTCGTTGTCCACACCATCGGAGCACAGCACATCGTTTCGCTCGCCATTGGCGTCGTCGCCTTTGCCTATGTAATCCTCAATGGTCTTGCCTTTGCCGATTTCGGGCAAGTCATCGCTGCCGCCACCACCCTTGTTTTTCTGGGTGTTCACGCCGGTGCCTTCAAGCGGACCGGACCACGAGCCACCGCAGACGGTAATGGAGTTCTCTTCACAATCTTTGTCGTTGCAGTCGATGTGGCCATCGCCGTCATTGTCGATCCAATCACTGCAGCGCTTGTCGCTGTTCTCTGGATCGCCATCGGCCTTGCAGGCCTCGTGGCTCGCACAATCCGTGTCCCCACAATCGTGCAAACCATCCCCGTCGTTGTCGACGCGATCGGTACAAGAAGTCTCGGTTTTCGCTTTGTCTGATTGAGCGGGCGGCTTGGCCTCCGCAACCACAGAAAACATAAGCAAACTCAACAAAGTGACGCCACACGCTGACCGAATCATCATGTCCTTCCTCTACTCACAAACCTTGGGTCCGGTGCACGCCGCATCGACGCCCGCCGGAGTTTTTTCGCCATTGACTATCGGGTTCCAACTGCAATCCCAATCGTCACAGTCCGTAAACCCATCACCATCATTGTCTATCTCGTCCCGGCACAAATCATTGGATTCGGCCGCGTCTTCGCCCAAGCTCTCTTGGCACGCTCGTTTGACCGTGATGTCTTCGCTTTGAATGCAAGAGTTGTCATCACAGTCGGCGTACCCATTGCCGTCGTTGTCCAGGCCGTCGCTGCATTCTTCGAATGTGTTCTCCAAAATGCCGCTGCAATAGGCCGCTACCTCGGGGTTTGGATCCAGATCCGAAGGGTCATAACATGACCAGTCACTGCAATCCGTGTAGCCATTGCCGTCGTTATCGATACCATCGCTGCACGTTTCTAGCGTGGTTTCCGCGGGCCCCGAATTGGACTCACAGAAGAGCACAATGGTTGGATCGGAAGACTTG
>CAUZBV010000305.1:0-5083 GCA_963578115.1 Myxococcales bacterium | reverse complement strand
CGCTGACGGGCACGTAATGGACCCTCCGTCGCCAGTGGCATTCTGTGGCCTTCCCGTAGACGATCCCCAGTTTTTCCAGCTCCGGGTCGACCCGTGCCTTCATGGTGCTCACGTGGGCTTCCGTATCATCGACGCCTTCTTTGCTGGGATAGGCCATGAAGAAATAGTGGACGTTCTTGGGCGAGTCCCTCAGCCAGTAATAGACCGGGGAGTTCCAGAGCTGGGCGGTGTAGTCGATGCCGGCTTGGGTGAGCAAGAAGATGAATGAGTCCTTTCCTGTCCAGCTCTCGGTCACGGAAAAGTTCCCGTCCGTTGTGGTCAACTCGAACGCTCCGACGACATCCCGCACGGCCGTTCCGTAGGGCCCTTCGTGGAAGGGATTTCCTGGGGGCTGAACGCCGAGGCATTCGATAGCACCCTCGCATGAGCTCTGCTCGGCCAAACAGGCGGTTTCACAGACGGCTGCTTCCGAGGATCCGCAACGGCTGATGCAGGTGGTGTGGAGAGTCCCCTCACACGCCGCGAAGGGCGCGCATTGCGCAGCGCAGGCGGGATTGATCGGCTCCGAATCGGGTGTGACGTCGGTGGTCGCCTCCTCCTTGGGAGGGGCGGTGTCCACGGCGACGTCGGCGGCCGCATCCCCGCTGTCGTCGGTGGGGGATACAGGGTCGCTGGAACAACCCCATCCCAGTGGAACGAGAAGCGCGAGAAGACCGAGTCGTTTGAATCCCATGGCGCAAAGCCTACCACGGTTGCACTTCCCGACGCCAGACGACCCGACGAGGGCTGAGGTCTTCGCTAGTCGATCGTCTGCGGATGTCCAAAATCAGCACAGGTGGGAGAGCCTGTGGGCTTGTTCGGCGCTGCGGGCAGACCGCTCCAGAAGCCGCCATCCAGGGGATCAGCCCGCCAGTCACAGTGGACGTGGGAGGCGTAGAGCTTCACAAACCAGGCACCATTGGCACAACATGCCTCGATGACCGCCTCCAGGGAATGCGTCTCTGAATAGACGTCGACCCCATCGCCGAACTGATGGCGAGAAAAGGGCGCGGCGCCGTCGATGCCGGCGTTGTATCCGGGGCTTCGGTACCCGCTGGTGACAAAGAGTGGGCTCCCCAACATCTGACGAACGGCCTGAAGGGCGGCCACCGCGTGGGGTTGGAAGATCCCAAAGGGCCCCTTCTCGGGCTGCATCAGCTCTTTGACCTTGAAGTTCAACGCCAGCTTTGTGTCCGGATCCACCGTGGAGAGGTCGAGCACATGGGTGGGGGCAGCGTAGTTGCCTTGCAACCAGGTCGGTTGGCCGCTGAGCGCGTCGGACGGGTAGACATAGTCGGGATCGTCGATCGCGTCCAGGGGAGTGAGTGGAAAGCACAGGTCCCAGGTGTTGTTCGGGCCCGGATAACACGCTTCCGGTGCCTGCGGGGGTGGGGGTTGACCGCATTCCCCCGCGTCGCACGGACTGAGACCGGAATCTGTGCACATTCGCACACCGGTGCATGGGCCCTCATCGGTGTCGATCATACAGGTGGTCTCCATGCCGATGGCACCATCCCGGCACGCGCACAGTCCGTCGGTGGCCACGCATTGGCCGATACTTCGTGCATGGTCGCAGTGAAAGTCCACGGGGCAATCCAAGTCGTCGTGGCAAGGTGATCCGCAGAAACGCCCCTGGTTGCCGTAGACCATGCAAAGGCTTTGCACGAGGCCTGCGCAGTCGTTGTCGTCCAAACAAGGTCGACAAAGCGCCGCATCGTCTGGGACACAGAGCACACCTGCGGCGCCCTTCACATCCGGGTGCGGGATGCACGAGAACCCAGCTGGACAGGCCGCCAAACAGGCGCTCGCACAGCCTGTCCCACTGCACGCGCCGGCGCATACGGGTCCGTCGTCTGTGTTCACACACATGCCCGGGCAGGTGATGTCATCCTGGCAGGGCGCACCGAGCTCGGCTCGTCCCGCCAAATGAGCGTCGGGCCCCATGGGCGTAGAGTCATTCGGGGTCCCACTGCATGCGGCCAAGAGGCCCATTGCGAGAGCGAGAGAGAATCGAGTGGGGAGGTCCTCAAAGCGCATGCGTGGAACATAGCCAGCGCAGCCTGCTTTTGACAACCCTTTCTTTCATCGGGTTTTGCCCTTGCGCGGCTTGGAGTGGGTCGTTACCCTGCCAGGGTGCGTTCGACTGCTCACGTTGCCCTTGTGCCTTCTCGAACCCTACGCACGCTGCCTGGGAATCGTGTACTATTGTGCGCATGGACACGGAGCCATTCGTTCCATGAAACTGTCTGTCGGCACAAGTTGGCACCGCTGGGGCGCTGTCGACCCCCTTGAAAGCGGGGATTGCGGTGGCCACGTACGTGCTGCAACCGGGTGGGGCGTCTCGTGTGTTCGACACACTTCACCGCAAACGTTCCTAGAGCACCGACGGGTCCGTTTTTCGAACGAACCGTCGTTAGATTTCTAACCATTGTTTCGATATTTGGCAGTGCACGGAGGGTCAATTTAGGGGTGGGACAGCCGCAACATATTGAACTCAATGGATTTGTTCGAAATGAACAGATCAGGCCTGGTTATTGCACTGACCAGGGGCGCGGACGTGCGGAAGAGTGCGTGACAACGGTCTTTGATGGAACGAAGGCACAGCGTCAAAAACGATTAACGAAGTACACTTTCTGCCGTAAAGCCCCACCAAGGGATGCCCTGCTCTTTCACTCTGTCTAGGAGGAATTCGCCGATGACTAGGATTGCCCGCGTACTATTTGCCCTTCTTTTTTGCGTTCTTGGCTCCAGCCTCTTGGCTGGCTGCGCGCAGGTTGTGGGAGATATCGATCGAACCCAGCCGAACGCCATCAAGAAGGCGCTCTTTGTGGACGAATGGTACTACCAGCGAACCGTCGTGGATGTGCCCGCCTCAACGGGTTTTACCTTTGTGGGGAACACTGATTACAGCGGGATGATGAAGATCACCTGGGACATTCAAGAGGACGTTCTCTTCGCGCGCCGAACGACAGAGCTCCTGAAGGGTTCGAGCGACAAGGGCTGGAAAGGCAAGGACTACCAAGGGGAAGTGGTGGCGGCTTTTCGGATCGAGAAGCACTTCGACATCATCCGCCAGTACAGCGCATCCACGGGTGAACAGATGAATGTGATCGAGGAAAATTCCGTCGATCGCCCCTGGTACGAGCGCGAATACATACGCGTGGACTGGTCCGAGAGCAAGGTGCACAACTTGCAACTGGACTTCGAATCTCAAAGCGTGGAGTCCGTACCCTATTACGTGCAGGACACGGATCCGCTGACAGGTGAGCCTCACCCGGATGCTCCCTATTTTACGGACGATGGCACCTATTTCGACGTCACCAGCAAGCTCTTCGCCAAGGCGGGGACCATTGATATTCCGGGATACGGCACGGTGCCCTTGTGTTGGCTGCGGGGTGAAGAGTTCACCGAATGTGGCGCCGGCGAGTACAGCATTCGCCACAGCTTCTTGAAATTGGACCCCAACCGGCAATATGTCCCCCTGCCTTACAAGGGAAAGACGACCGAGGTGTTCGGGTTCTTTTGGACCGACCAGATGGTCTACGACCCAGAGACAGGGATCCGGGTCCATGGTCAGGAGCGGCACATTTCCAGACACAATCTCTGGAAGCAATGGATGGATGCGGATGGAAATGAAATTCCCCATGCCGAACGTGCGTTGCGTCCTATCGTGTACCACGTGAACCGGGACTTTCCGGATGACTTGAAGGGGATCGCGGCGAACGTCGCCAAACAATGGAATGATGTGTTCCTGGATGTGGTCAAATCGTTGGGGCACGATCCGGGCGATCGAGACGTCTTCGTCCTGTGCAAGAACAACCCGGTTCAGGAGGGGGATCCAACCGAGTGCGGGGGCGCGGGGAACTCCCCTCGCATTGGAGACATACGCTATTCATTCATGGCCTATGTGCCCCAATACATGACCTATGGTCTATTGGGCCTGGGGCCATCGAACAATGACCCCGAGACGGGCGAGATCATCAGCGGGATGGGCTACGTCTACCATCACAACAACTTGGCCGCCTTCCGCACTCTGGAAATGATCGAGCTGCTCAACGGCAACCAAGATCCCACGGATTTCATCAATGGTGTCGATCTCACGAAATGGGTGGGGGCTGTGAACGGGAACACAGAGCCCGCAGCGCGTACATTCGGCCTGGAGGACGCGGAAACAATGGCCTATCGGCGTTCCCATGGGTGGGCGTCCAAGTATTGGGCCGGCGAGCGCATGCCGCCCACGCAGGAAGACATGGACTTTCAACGTGAATATGGAACAGACGTGTGGCTTCAGCCTTCTATCCAAGACATGTATGACCGTGGAATTCACAACGGAAGCATGCACGCGGCCAATGGAAAACTGAACCAGCTCAAGGGGACCTATATCGAGGACTTAATCTTGGATGAAGAGATCCTCATGGCGGGTGGTCATCAGCCCGGGCTGCCCGTGACCCAAGAGCATAAAAACGCCGCCAGCATTCTTCGAGGTGGTTTTGGGAAGCTTCTCAAGGAGCGCTATCGTGCCCGGGAGGCCTTCGCCGAGAAGCGAAACATGTATTTAGCCGAAATGGCCGATGACGCGCTGCTTGGCCTGGCTCGGGATCTGAAAGACGTGCCTTTGGATGAAGCCTATAATGTCATCCGCACGTCTATCTACACGGCGGTGTTGGCCCATGAAGTGGGTCACTCTCTCGGCCTCATGCACAATTTTGGTGGTTCCGACGACGCGGTGAACTATCACGACGGGTACTGGATTCTGCGGGACGACGGAAACATCGGGCCGCGCCAAAGCGATCCCATCACCGACAATGAGGTCAATGGTCGGATCTACAACTACGCGTACAGCTCCGTCATGGATTACGCGGGTCGTTATACCATCGACGGACTGGGCATCGGAAAATACGATCGGGCCGCCATCCTCTTCGGATATGCCCAAAAGATGGAGGTCTTCAAGGACCTTGGCCAAGCAGACGGCGACGATTTGACGGCTTGGTACGATCAGGATGGTGACGTCCTTTTCTTTGGCGCCAATCCTCGGTCCATTCAC
>CAUZBV010000304.1:0-5097 GCA_963578115.1 Myxococcales bacterium | reverse complement strand
ATCTCGACTCAGCATTAGTCCTTCTCCATGGTCACCTTGAGGGGGTGTTCATGCGTCCGTGCGTAATCGGCCACCTGGGCCATCTTCGTCTCGGCGATCTCGTGGGGATACATGCCCGCCAATCCCAACCCATGATGATGGATATGGAGCATAATGCGAGTCGCATCGGTTCGCCCCTTGTCGAAAAACTGCATCAGCACATCCACAACAAACTCCATGGTGGTGTAATCGTCGTTGTGCAAAAACACTTTGTACTTGGGCGGACGCCGGACCTTGGTGCGGTCCTGAACCGCAACCTGACCCTTTCCCTTTCTCGATTTGTCCGAATCATGTGTCGCCATACTTCTTTATAGTAGTCGAGTTCGTGTCCTTGGCAACCCGTTGAGTGTGCACATTTTTCCTGGCTGGTAGCGAGTGCATCCCGTGTTCGTAGATTGGAGCATCGGATTTGTCTTGCCATAACCGCAAAGACACGGGCATGCTTAAGACGTCATGTGGTTCGAAAACAACATTTTGCACCAACCAGACGTTTCGCCGCGTTTTCTTGCTCCTCTTTGGACAGTGAATCAAGTTTAACGCGCAACAAACGGATGAAAAATCATGACCACGCAAACGGTTTTTGATAAAAAAACCCCGGCGACCGACGGAAACGGTTCTTCCAGCACAAAAGACGGCCATGGCGATGCAGGTGCGGTGAATCACCTCAAACCGCCCGTCGACCCCAAGAGCATCACCTGGCGCGAGCTGCGCCGCGATCCCTTTTGGCACCAGATCCCCGCTTGGAAGGACGTCGATGAGGCCACATTTTTGGACGCAAAATGGCAAGAGAAGAACGCCATTACTCGGCCCCAGAAACTGTTGGAAGCCATTCAAGGCTTGGCCAGCGCGGCATTTATGGAGGACGTGAGGGCTGGGTTTGCTGCCGCGCCTATGGCGGTCCGCATCTCCCCCTACCTCTTGTCTCTGATTAATTGGTCGGACCCCATTCAAGATCCGCTTCGTCGACAATTCCTACCGCTCCGATCCCAAATGGAGCCGGATCACCCCATGCTCACGCTGGACTCGCTCCACGAACAAGCGGACGCACCGGTCCCCGGCCTCACTCACCGCTACCCCGACAAGGCCCTCTTTTTGGCCCTCGACACGTGCCCGGTGTATTGCCGATTCTGCACACGCAGTTATGCCGTCGGCACGGACACGGACGAAGTGGAAAAAGTATCACTAAAGGTGAGTAAAGAACGATGGGAGCAGGCGTTCCGTTACATTCAAGAGCGCCCGGAGTTGGAAGATATCGTGATTTCCGGTGGTGACTCGTATCGCCTGAAACCCGAGCAGGTGCGCACCATTGGAATGGGGCTGTTGAATCTGCCGAACATTCGTCGCATCCGCTATGCCACCAAAGGCCTCGCCATCATGCCCATGAAGCTGCTCACGGATACGGCCTGGGTCGACGCTCTGACGGACGTGGCCGAGCATGGACGCAAGGTGGGCAAAGAAGTGTGTGTGCACACCCACTTCAACCATCCCAATGAGGTCACTGGGATCACGCAGGACGCCATGAAAATACTCTTCGAGCGAGCCATCACCGTCCGAAACCAGTCCGTGTTTCAACGGGGAGTCAACGACTCGGCCGAGATCATGATCGAGCTCACACGCCGGCTCAGTTTTGTAAATGTTCAGTCGTACTATGTATACGTCCACGACTTGGTCAAAGGCACCGAAGACCTTCGGACCAGCGTAGCCACCGCCATTCGCGTCGAGAAACGCTTGCGCGGCACAACCGCAGGCTTCAACACACCACTCTTCGTGGTGGACGCACCGGGCGGCGGCGGCAAGCGAGACGTGCACAGCTACGAGTATTACGACCGAGAAACGGGGATGTGTGTGTACACAGCCCCATCGGTCAAAGAGGATCAACTCTTCGTGTACTACGACCCCATGCGCGCCGTGGCGCCCCATATCCAGGCGATCTGGCACAACAGCAACAAGCGCCAATGGATGATTAACGACGTGCTCACCAAAGCCCGCAAAGTTCTCATCTAGAAAGCCGCCTCAAAAAGCCCCGTTTCGCCCCCCCTGAAAAGGGCCGCCAAATACCCTCAAGTTTTGCCGGTTTAACGTCGTCCAAATCCCGGGTTAAAGGGCCCCCATTAACCCCAAAGAAAGGGGCGCAGTGGGTCGTTTAGAAAACGATAAAACCCATTTGCGACCGCCTGCGATCTTGCTGTTCGATAGACTGCGCTTTGGTGGGGTGGTTCGGGCCTAAAAAACCACAGTTAAAGATCGTGCTTAATACGCCGAAAATGGCCTACCTCCAAAAAAAAATAGAAATTGTTTTTCCCTAGTAATCACTACATCTTGTGCACCTTTCCACACAGCAACACAAGATATTGGGGTACAAAGAACTTGACCCACCACATATGGCACCACAATGATAGCCCGTCGCGAGAGTTTTATGAGGAGAAAATAATGAGAATAGAACGGCGCTTCACAGCCGCTGGACAAGACCCCTTTGGCTCAATTTCATTTACGGGACGTACATCCCGAATCACCAATCCGGATGGATCGACCGTATTTGAGGCCGAAAACGTTCAAGTTCCGAGTGATTGGAGCCAAGTCGCCGTTGATATTCTCGCACAAAAATACTTCCGTAAAGCGGGTGTTCCTGCCGCGTTAAGAAAGATCGCCGAAACGGGGATCCCCGAATGGTTGCAGCGATGTGAGCTGGACGACGACGCGCTGAAGAATGTTCCGGAGACCGAATGGACTGGCGGCGAAACCGACGCGCGACAAGTCTTCAGCCGACTGGCGGGTACCTGGACATACTGGGGATACAAGTACAATTATTTCGACACCGAAGAGGACGCTCGCACGTTTTACGACGAAGTCTGTTACATGCTGGCCACCCAACGGGTCGCGCCCAATTCACCGCAATGGTTCAACACCGGTCTCTACTGGGCCTACGATATTAACGGCCCCGCGCAAGGGCACTACTACACCGATCCCAAGTCGGGACGCGTCAAACGATCGGAAGATGCCTATACCCATCCACAACCACACGCCTGCTTCATTCAGAGCATCGGCGACGATCTCGTCAATGAAGGCGGAATCATGGATCTGTGGCTGCGAGAAGCGCGACTCTTTAAGTATGGATCGGGTACTGGGTCCAACTTCTCCAACATCCGTGGCGAAGGAGAGCCCCTGTCCGGTGGAGGCCGCTCTTCGGGCTTGATGAGCTTCCTCAAAATTGGCGACCGCGCAGCAGGCGCCATCAAGAGCGGCGGTACCACCCGGCGAGCCGCCAAGATGGTCACGTTGGACATCGATCACCCGGACATCAGCAAGTACATCAACTGGAAGCTTGTCGAAGAACAAAAAGTGGCTTCCTTGGTGACCGGCTCGAAGGCCATTGAAGCCAATTTGCGCGCCATCATGGCGGCCTACCACAACAACGAGGTGGCCGCTAAAGATTGCGGCGACATTCATAAGAACCGCAAACTCGCAGATGCCATTTTCGCCGCACGAAAGATGCAAGTGGCCGACAATTACATCGTCCGAGCATTGCAGCTCGCCAGACAGGGCTTCGACGACATGCTCTTCCAGACCTACGATACGGACTGGACCAGCGAAGCCTACTTGACCGTCAGCGGCCAAAACTCCAACAACTCCATTCGTGTAACCAACGCGTTTATGGACGCCATGAAGAATGACGCGCCATGGGATCTGCTTCGGCGTACCGACGGTGCCGTTGCAAAGACGGTTCGCGCCCGAGACATCTGGGACGAAGTCGCCAACGCCGCCTGGGCATGCGCCGATCCAGGCCTCCAATTCGACACCACGATCAACGAGTGGCACACCTGTCCCGCCGATGGCCGAATTAACGCGTCCAACCCCTGCAGTGAATACATGTTCTTGGACGACACCGCGTGCAATTTGGCGTCGACCAACTTGTTGACCTTCGTCGATGAGAGCGGCACCTTCGACGTCGCGTCGTTTCAACACGTCAATCGCTTGATCACGATCGCGTTGGAGATCTCGGTGCTCATGGCCCAGTTCCCCAGCAAAGAGATCGCTCGGTTAAGTTACCGATTCCGAACAACAGGTCTTGGTTTTGCCAACCTCGGCACCATCCTGATGGTCATGGGCATCCCCTATGATTCCGACGAAGGCCGTGCAATCGCCGGCGCCATTGGTGCCATGATGACCGGTACCGCCTATGCAACCAGCGCGGAGATCGCGGCGGAAATGGGTGCATTCGCCGGGTACAAAGCCAACGCCGAGCATATGATGAGGGTCGTGCGCAATCACCGCCGAGCGGCATACGCGGCCCCCAACTCGGAGTATGAAGGCCTCTCGATCCCACCGCTTCGCTTGGATCCCGATTTCTGTCCAGAATACCTGCTCAACACCGCCCGTGCGGAGTGGGACCGGGCGGTCGAGCTCGGTAAGAAACACGGTTACCGCAATGCACAGACCACTGTGATCGCCCCCACGGGCACCATCGGATTGGTTATGGATTGCGACACCACAGGCATCGAACCGGATTTCGCCCTGGTGAAATTCAAGAAGCTCGCAGGCGGCGGATACTTCAAGTTGATCAACGAATCCGTACCGCGGGCCCTTCGCACCTTGGGGTACGACGACGAGGCCACGGAAAACATCGTTCGATACGCCCGAGGTACGGGGTCGCTCAAGAACGCGCCGCACATTAACTGGGAGGCATTGATGGGGCTCGGGTTTACGGAACGGGAAATCCAAGCCATCGAAAAGGCGCTCCCGGCTGCATTCGAGGTCGGATTCGTATTCAACAAATACATCCTGGGTGAAGAGTTCTGCAAGACCGTGCTCGATTTGACGTCTGAACAGCTCAGTGACTACAGCTTCTCCATCTTGAACGCCCTGGGGTTCACCAAAGAGCAGATCAACGAAGCCAACGATTATACTTGTGGTCGAATGACGATCGAAGGCGCTCCAGGACTCAAACCGGAGCATTTGGCGGTGTTCGATTGCGCCAATAAATGCGGACGCTACGGCAAACGCTACATCGTCCCCTTGGGCCACATCCGCATGATGGGCGCTGTGCAGCCTTTCTTGTCG
>CAUZBV010000303.1:0-5115 GCA_963578115.1 Myxococcales bacterium | reverse complement strand
ATAACAATATGAAAACGAGCGTTCGTTTTTGTAGGATTAAACGATTCAAAGACGTTCGTTGGGACCGAAAACGTGGGTCGCCCGACCCACAAACCCCGGAAATGCGGTGGAAGATTGAAGTGGTGCGGACTGTGAGTCTGGATCATCGATGTCGTGGATTGTGTGTTCAAACTGTTTTGCAGAACCTGGAGAGTGAACATGTTCAAACAAGCTGCTGCTGTCTCTGTCTCGCTGTGGATATCTTTCGCGATCGGCTGCATGCCGACTGGAATGGATGATTTTAAGGGGGTGCCCTTGCCGGCCAAGCCGGCGCCCAAGATCACGGTGGGCGTCCCACCAACCCATCCCGAGAAAGCCGGAACGCCGCCGGCCAATCCGAGCAACAAGGCGGAGCCCGACAACCTGTGCGAGAACGGCCCCAACAAAGTGCTTCCCAAGGTCAGTAAGGTCTATTACGGAACAACCAAACCTCAGTATCTTCCCCTGACAGACAATCAGATCCTGGCCATCGGCAAGTTCTGGAATTGCTCCGGTCTGCTGATCAAACCCCGGTGGGTGCTGAGTGCAAGCCACTGTGGGCTGTCGGCGGGCACGGAATTCTGCATGGGCAAGAATCCAAGCAATCCCAATGTGTGCATCAAAAGCGTGGCCGTGTACGACAATCCCTACGACGACATGTCGCTCATCGAGCTGGCCCAGGACGCACAGGTCGTGTTCCCGGATGTGGAGCCGGTTCCACTATTGACCGACGACTTGGACGCATCGTGGATCGGCAAGACCGCCGAGGCCGCTGGCTACGGTCAACAGGAGACTGGCTATGGCGGCGAACGTGAGTTCACCGCCGAACCCATCGCCTACCTGGGCAGCAGCACCCTCACCATCAATGGCGAAGGCAAGCACGGGGTCTGCTTTGGCGATTCGGGAGGACCGGTGATGGTCATCGCATCCGATGGCTCCGTTCGTGTGGCTGGAAACTTGTCCAACGGCGACAGCTCGTGTGTGGGATTCGACAATTACACCCGCGTGGACGTGTATCGAAATTGGCTCGAGAGCCATACGGGGCCCACCGTTCCGCCCGGACCACAGCCTTGCGGTGCCGTGGATCACATCGGGAAATGCGACAAAAGCGGAGCGCGTGCCACCTACTGCGGCACCGACGCCACGCTCCAAACCACACTCTGTCAATCGGGCAACGTGTGCTCGTGGAGCACCCAAGCCGTCGGTTGGCGCTGCGTTCCCAAAGATCAGGACGTCTGCGGAGGGACCAACCACTGGGGCCAATGCAATGGCAACGTGCTGACCTGGTGCGGCGAGGGTGGGCTTCTGACGCGAGACTGCGGCGCCTGCGGTGAAACCTGTGTACCCGGTGACCAGGTCGGCTTTCATTGTGTGGTCAGCGACTGCGGCGACGTCACCTTCCACGGCCAATGCACAGGCACCACCGCCACGTGGTGTAGTCGCGCCGGCCATCTGGAGACCAAAGACTGCGCGGCCCATAGCCAAGGCTGCGGCTGGCTCGACGACGAGTCCGGCAATTATTGCGTTGACCACTTTTGCGGGGACATCAACTACCACGGCATTTGCCAAGGGAATGTAGCCACCTGGTGCAATGGAAACGGAACCATCCAGACGAAGGACTGCGCTGCCGAGGGCAAACAATGCGGCTGGGTGGACAACGAAAAGGGCAACCACTGCGTAACCCAACCCTGCGGTGACGTGGATTACTTTGGTCAATGCAACGGCGACGTCGCCCTGTGGTGTGACCAGGGAGAGCTCAAGTCCAACGACTGCGCGACGTCCAACCAAGCGTGTGGTGTGGTCGACGACCAGACGGGCAATCACTGCCTGTCACAAGCGTGCGGCACGGTGGACTTCCACGGCGCGTGCAATGGCAATGTGGTCACCTGGTGCAATCGCAATGGCGCCATCGAGTCCATGGACTGCGCCGAGTACAGCCAGAATTGCGATCTCCTCAGCCCCACGCTCGGGTATTACTGCGTCGACTGAGACCCTTTGCCAAACTCTAGCCACGGACATGGAGGACATCGATCGCGATGCCCTCCATGTTTTCCGTTCGGATTCCGTGCTATCATAATGGCGACTCACGCTGGAGACAATCTACTATGTCCCACTCACGACACTTTGTGGCCATTCTCGTTTTGCTTACGGCCTGCCTCGCATTCATTGGCTGCAGTGGCGAAACGGACAGCGGTCCGAAGGAAACAGTCGATGCAAGCGGCACCGACGGTCCTCCATCGTTGGACGATGTGCCCGACAGCAAAGGAGTACCCATCGTTGGCGACATTTGCACCGCCATCGCCGCGACGTTTTGCCATGACGCTGACGATGGTGACCCGTGTAACTTGACCGGCTGCGAAGAATTCAAACAAACGTGCGATTCCTCCATCTGTGCAGCGTGCCCGATCGCCGGACTAGGGTGCGTACTTTCCTTTGGATTGATATGTGGGGGTGCGGCAGCGGCATGCATTGCCTGCGGCGTCTTCATCTATGATTATTTTGAGGGCGAGACCGACAAGGCTTGTCTGTGCAAGCTCGGTGTCAATACTTGTGGTGGCACGGGAAAAGGCACGTGGGATTCCGTCAAGAACGAGTGCAACTGTGAATGCGATCCGACCCAATGTGCGGATCATTGCGATGGAATGACCGAGCCCTGCACCAAAGGCGGCGGATGCTACGCAAAAACAAATCCACCACCACAACCGCAGGCCCAAAACGAGTGCAAGTGCACCGAGCTGGCAGACGGCGCATCGTGCAGCGCCGACGACCAATGTGACAATGGCGTGTGCTGCAAAGTCTCCAGCAGTGGGACTTGCCAATGCCACCCGGATGAAAACTGTGGCGGTGCTCCCGGACCGAATCCCGGCGCCGACATGTGTCTGTTTGTGTCCAATACATTTGGATGCTGTCGCTGTGTGAGCGACATGAGTGGTGACGGCAAACCCGACGTTTGCAACTGCACACCTTCGGTAGACACGTGCTACGGAGAGCTACAGAAAACCCCGAAATGCAAACCGAAAGTGGGTCAGAACTGCCCAGCTGCCAGCACGGGGACATGTCAATACGATCCAGGCAGTGGTGCCACGGTGGCCGGGTGCATGATTGGCTGTGCCGATTGTGGTGTCGAAGGATGCGGGGGTTGCGGCGGCGCCACGGGTCAAGACCAGAACTGCGGCGGTGGCAATCAGCCACCCCAACCGGGTTCATGCGGCTGTGAAGAACTCTCGGATGTGGGGCACCAGAAGTGCGACGGTGCAATAATCACCACCTGTCAACGGAAGGATGCGGGTGAAGGGTGCGGAGGGCTGCTCACCGGCGGTTGCGCAGAGCCAGCCCTGTGTGATGAGGACGAGGGTAAATGCTACACGGTCGGCTGGAATCTTTTTGGAGCGAACAACGGCGGATGGACGGACTGTGGAACCGACACATGCGTGTACGACGCCACAGCCTGTCGCGCCGAATGTGTGGGTGACCTTCCACAACCGCCACCCGTCCCGGAATGCACGGCCGACTCGTGTATCGGATGCTGCGGTCAAGACAACATCTGCCAACCGGGCATGAACGCCGAGGCGTGTGGCACCGGCGGCGCTCCTTGCCAGGATTGCCCCTTGGTGATCGGAAAACCATTCG
The DNA here is from genome assembly GCA_963578115.1 of Myxococcales bacterium. Lineage (GTDB taxonomy): Bacteria > Myxococcota_A > UBA9042 > CAUZBV01. The sequence continues at coordinate 1,467 of CAUZBV010000303.1, read as the reverse complement.
CCATTTGCCATGACAGTAAGTGCTTCGATCATCCTGGAGATTCGGTGCCCGACTGTGGCAACGGATTGGCGGAAAGTGGCCAAGGTCCTGTGGTCGCCGAACAATGCGATGGCGACGACCTGGTGGGGTTCGATTGCACCAATTGTCCCGCCTGTTACGGGCCCACTCATCCTTTTCCAGCCCTATTTAATGGTGGTACGCTGAAGTGCAATGCCGACTGCACGTTCGACACATCGGGATGCGAAACACCGGACTCGAGCCCCGGCGGCATGCCCGGCATGCCCTAATCGGTCGTCTCGTTCGCGACGACCTCGCACGCTTGGTCGAGGTCTAGAAGGTCAGCAGAAAGATGGCCTCGTCGGCTCGTTGAACGACCGCGTCGACGGCGTCCGAGCGCAGAGTGTCGAGAACCTGCAGAGAGGAGTCGGATCCAATACGGCCCAGGGCCAACGCCACTTCGGCCCGCACAACCGGATCCGCGTCGTCCGCCAGCGCGTGCAATGCCTGGAGCGACGACGTGTGCCCGATGAATCCAAGGCCATACACCGCGACTTGTCGGACTGCCGTGTTGGTGTGGGTCAACCACGCCGAAATCACCGGCACGGCCGCCGCGTTCCTCAGGGCGCCGAGAATCGTCAGATGCCGGAGCACCGCCTCGCTGTCGCGCTTCACCTCCGGAGACGCCAATCGCTCGGCGTGGTACTGGACCACATCGTCGATGTCCGCGTAATACGAGAGCGTCACCGCCGCGTTCCGCCAAATCACCGGGTTCGGATGATCCAGCTTGGCGACCAGATCGCCCCGCGCTTCTTCCAGGGGCATGCGTCGTAGATCGAGCAGGGCCGTCAGGTGCTCATTGATACGCGCTTTCGAGGGTCCCTGCTCAAGGGTCAACGCGCTGAGGATGTACGTGTGCATCTTTTGCGAGTCCGCAACGAACTCGTAACTCCGAGTTCGGTCTTTCATCTCTGGTCCGTAATCGACCTGGGCGTGCTTCACATTCCGGACCAAGACCATGCCGAATCGATCCGTCTGACCGTCGAGCTCTCGGCCATCGATCGCCCGCAATCGATAGGCGTGATTGACGACCGATCGGCCGCAGGTGCAGTAAGAATAGTAGGAGATGAAATCCACCGCAGAGGCCGCATTGGAAGAGCCAGCCTCCCCTTCCGACGCCGGCGTCTCGTCGACAGCGTTGGTGATCTCGAGCGACACCAGCGTAATGGCAGCCGGAGTCGGCTGCGCCGGCGTGGCCGGCTCAGGCGCGAGCACGGCGGCGTCGGCCGATACCGGCGTCAAGGCCACCAAGGATCCGATCTCGTCCACGCGGGACGGCGCCACGGTGAACGGAGCCACGGACGCCACTTGGGGATCACGAAGAATGGCCGCGATCGCTCGTGTGGGGCTGTTGGCCGAGTCACTCAGGGTCAGGGGTTGGCGCAGCCGCTCGGCAAAATACACCGAGAG
>CAUZBV010000302.1:0-5117 GCA_963578115.1 Myxococcales bacterium | reverse complement strand
ATTCGGAGGGGCTGTCCTTCGCCGATGGGATCTACTCGTCGCAAAAGCCGCCCTTCAGGCCCGGGAAAAATTGAGCGCATGGCGTCCCAAATCGATCCTCGCACTCCGGATGCGTCCCTTCATCCGGGTTACAGATCGCCTTACACTGTGTCCCCTGGGGCCAGCATACAGCCCCTTTGACACACTCGCCTACCTCACTGCAGTCCTCCCCAACCGCCACGCTGCCAGCGTTGCGGCACCGAGGCCCCTGACCGGTCAATACGCACGCCTCTCCTTGTGCGCAGTCTTGCGACAACAGATCGCAAGGCGGCTCGTCGTCGGGCAGGGAACAGACGGCCACGTCATCGGTCACCTCACCGGTTGACCCAGGGCACTTCAGATGGCACTTGGGTTCGGGACCACCGGTCTTCGGGTTGCAGGGCTCGTGGCACTTATCGCTGACGCAAATGAGACCGGCAATGCAATCATTGACCGCATCGCATGCTTCATTGACCGTTTTCTGTCCGGCCTCCATACAGATCGTGTCGCCATCGCCAAGGACACAGGCCATGCCCTGGCCCGTACAATCTTGTTCGAACACGTTGCACGATGGAGGAGGAGGCGTGCACGCTCCAAAGGTCAAGGAACCCACGCTCACTTCCACCCCGCACAAGCCACCGCCGGGACAATCCACATCCCCCACGCAGAAGGGGCGACACTTTTTACCGTCCTCTTCCAACGCCACGCACAACCCCTCTTTGCAGAATGTTTCGTCATTGCAGCCCATACCCAGCGACTGGCCTTCGCTGACACAGCCCAAGAAGCCGGCAGGGCCCACCGCACACGATTCACCCGCCGCGCACCGGCTGCTGTTCGGACACAGAGGATTGCATGGTTGTTCTTTGTGGTGATTGCTGTACGGACATGTGGACGGCGGTGTGGTGTCTTCCGGCACCACCCCATCGGGTTCACCATTCTGAGTGCCACCACCGCTACCCCCACAAGCGATGGCAAAAGTGACCATCAACGTCCATAGGAAATAGTGAACCGTCTTCATCGTTCAACCCCTTTGAAAACCTAGTATGCGATTATTTTGGCTGCAATGCGATCCCGGTCGCTCTCGGTGGTCGATTCGGCCAACGCGGCAGAGCGCGCATCTCGGTAGAAGCCTTCCACCGCATACTCTGCGGTGTATCCATATCCCCCATGAATTTGCAGCGCATGATCGGTGGCCAACAACGCCGCGTCCGTCGCCACACGTCGGGCCATGCTGGCAACCGGTGCGATGGAACGACCTTGGTCCGCCAACCAGGCCGCTCGGTGCACCATCAGTCGTGCCGTGTCCACGGCTGTCGCGGTGTCCGCGATCTTGAATTGAATAGCCTGAAAACGTGCCACCGCAGCCAATCCGACTTGGGCTCGATCGCCCACAACCGCCCCATCCCCTGTCAGAGGATCCAACGCGACCCCCTCCACGGACAGAGAAACTGGACCACTCTCTCGAAAACCCAGCGGTTTTCCACGATATACGACGGGCAAGGGGCCGGGGGCCACGGCCAGTCCTCCATCGGCTTGCCTCACAACCACAGCGCTCGCCTTTTCCCCATGAGCGACCCCATCGACGCGCGTCCCATCGGTCGTGCTGCCAAACGATCCCAGGGCCGACTCCAACGGGGGGATCCAACGTCGCTTCTGGGCTTCGGTACCGAGGGTTTGAATGGCGCCCACGCACCACAAATTATGCACCTGTAGACTTCGCGCAGTCGAGGGGTGGTACGCAGCCAACTCCTCCAAGCAAATGCACAACTCCACCAGCCCCAAGCCCGTGCCGCCCAGCGCGGGCTCCGTGGCGATGGCCAAAAGCCCAAGCCCGGCCAACGCCTGCGTGGTGGGCGGTGTCTCCGCCCGCGCCAAGTCGCGAACCATGGCCGCGATGGCTTGTTGATCCTCGGTAAACTGGAAGTTCACTTCGATGCGCTGCCTTTGACCGGCTTCCCTTTGCGGAAACGGGTTTGGGGACCGGATGGGGTGTACACCTGCACGGCCACAAATTTTTCCTTGGCATCCGCCGGGATCCGAAACGCGTGTTTCACACCACGGGGTACTTGAATGGCCATGCCCGGACGGACTGACATCTCTTTGCCGGCGATGGTCATGACCCCGCCGCCTTGGAGCACATACAAGAGCTCAATTTCGTTCGCATGCGTGTGCTCGGGCACCACCAGACCTGGGAAGCCTTCCAGAATCCCCATGTAGGCCTCACCCTCGTTGATCAAACGTGCGATGGCCTTTCCACCCAGAACAGCAAACGCCGGCGCCGAATCCACATGACCCCAATACGAAGGTGCCGCTGCTTTCTTCGGTGGGGTTGCCCACGACGATGTGGCGCCCATCACCAAGACGAGGAACAACACCCATCGCATCATTCGCTGTGTCATGACGAGGCTCCTTCACGCGACTCCACGATCTCCGATACCGCCGCGACAATGCTGTCCAAAGACGCCCCGGGGGTAAACACAGCGAATACACCATGCTCTTTCAACGCCTCCACATCCCCTTTGGGGATGATTCCCCCCAGGAACAAGGGGATGTCGCCCGCCCCCCGTTCTTTCAATTCGCTGGCAATGGCCGGAACCAACGCGTTGTGGGCACCGCTCAGAATGGACAGCCCCACACAGTCGACATCCTCTTGCACCGCGGCCGACGCAATCATCGCCGGCGTCTGATGCAGGCCGGTATAGATCACCTCAAAGCCCGCGTCCCGCAAAGCCCGCGCGACCACCTTGGCTCCCCGGTCGTGCCCGTCCAGTCCAGGTTTACCAATAAGAATTCTGCCCTTGTGTTCACTCATACCATCCCCTTGAGTAGCTCGCGTGCGATGACAAAACGTTGAATCTCACTCGTCCCCTCGTAGATCCGCGTGACGCGCACATCCCTTAAATTTCGCTCGATCTCTTGTTCTTCTTCCGTGCCTGTTCCACCGACAATACGGTGGGCGAGTTCGACCGCTTTGCAGGCCGATTCCGTGGCATAGACCTTCGCCATGGCAGCCTCGCGAGTCATCCGTCCACCCTTCTCGTGCAGATACGCTGCACGCAGCACCATCAACCAACCCGACTCGATGGCCGTGACCGCGTCCGCAAGAGCCATTTGGGCCGCTTGAGATGGACGACCTCTCCGATTCAATACCCGGCCAGCGGCAGCGGCAGCGCTTCGAGCGATCCCCAACGCCTGAGCGCCAATGCCGATGCGACCACCATCCAACGCCGTCATGGCCACCGCAAAGCCTCGGCCTTCTCCGGCCAGAACGCGATCGGCGGGCACGTCGCACTCATCCAGACTCACCGCAACCGTGTTGGAGCCACGCAGCCCCATCTTGTCCTCGGCCTTCCCCACCGCATACCCATCAAATTGGGGATCCACCAAGAACGCGGTGATGCCACGCCCTTTTTGACGCTCGTCCGTACGCGCCATGATCAGCGCCAGGGAGCAGTACGCCCCACTGGTAACCCACATCTTCGAACCCGTGAGACGGTAGGAGTCCTCTGTGCGTACAGCCTTGGTGCTCAACGCAGCTGCATCCGTGCCGCTGTGCGGCTCCGACAAGCAGAACGACCCGATGGGATGGTCATTGGAAAACAGAGCGGGTAAGAAGCGCTCTTTTTGCTCGTCGGTCCCAAATGCCTGGAGCATATCCGCGACCATGTTGGTCACCGCCATTGTCACGGCAGTCGATGCGCACTCCGCTGCGATCTCGCGCAAGGCCACGGCGTAGCCAATCTTGCCCAACCCCAGTCCGCCATAGCACGGGTCGATGGCCACGCCCATGAGCTTTCGCTGGGCCAACATCCGCGCTTCCTCCAAAGGAAATTGCTCGCTTTCATCCCGCTCTCCGGCACGAGGCCGCAAGACGTCCTGGGCAAACTCACGCGCCACGTGCTGAATGTCCCGAAGCGGCTGGGGCAGCGAGAACTCCATTATCCCGCCAACTCCTTTAGGGTCGCTGTTGCGATCACCAGGCGCTGAATTTCGCTGGTCCCTTCGTAGATCTCGCAGACTCGAGCGTCGCGATAGTGGCGGGCCGCATTGAAATCTTCCAAGAAGCCATATCCACCGTGTATTTGAAGCGCCTGATGCGTGACGCGTGTCGCCATCTCGCTGGCATAGACCTTGGCCATTGCCGCCTCTTTCACATAGCGCGCCCCGGATTGTTTGAGGCTCGCTGCGCGATACGTGAGCAACCGGGCTGCGTCGATCTCCGTCGCCATGTCCGCCAACTTGTGCTGGATGGCCTGGAACTCGCAAATGGCCTGGCCGAAGGCTCTCCGCTCTGTGCTGTACTGAAGTGCCTCTTCATACGCTTCACGCGCGATGCCCAAAGCCTGCGCGGCGATCCCGATGCGCCCACCGTTGAGCGTGTTCAAGGCCACTTTGAAGCCCTTCCCCACCTCACCCAACAAAGCTTCGGGGCCCACGCGGCAGTCCTCAAGGATGACGCTGCTACAGGGCGACGCTTTGATTCCCAATTTGTGTTCCTTGGCCCCACACGTCACGCCGGGCGTGTCCATACCGAGTACAAACGCGCAGATGCCGCGGGTCCCCAGTGATCGGTCGTTCATGGCAAACACGACCATCGCACCGGCCACCGGACCATTGGTGATGAAGTTCTTGGTGCCGTTGAGCACCCATCCATCGCCGTCGGGAACACAGACCGTACTCTGATTGGCCGCATCCGAGCCCGTTCCCGGCTCACTGAGCCCAAAGCAGCCCAGCATCTCTCCCCGAGCCAAGGGTTTGAGCCATCGTTCCTTCTGTGTGTCTGTGCCGTAATGCACCAGGGGATCACAGACCAGGGAGTTGTTCACGCTCATGGTGACGCCCACGGACGCACAGGCCGCAGACATCTCCTCCATGGCGATCACGTAGCTGACCGCGTCCATGCCGGCGCCGCCCCACTTCTCGGGAACGGCCACGCCCATCAAGCCCATGTCCGCGAGCAACTTGATCCGGTCTGCCGGGTAGTGGCTGGCATGGTCATTCTCCGCTGCCGTTGGCCGAATAGCGTCGTTTGCAAACGCACGGAGGCTCTGCTGGAGCATGTGTTGTTCTTCGCTAAGCTCGATAAACATTACTTCCCC
>CAUZBV010000301.1:0-5183 GCA_963578115.1 Myxococcales bacterium | reverse complement strand
GCCGGGGCCCCGTAGCCGTCAGGACCAATTCGATAAATTCGTCTTGATACCAAACAGGGGCACCATCTCCGTTGGCATCTCGGTGACCGGGATCGGACAACACTTCGTTGATGACCAGTTCGTTGGCTCCCACGGGTCGGCATGGTTCATCGTCTTCAGTGAGTCGGGGGTCAGGAACCATGCACAGGGGGAAGGTCCCGCCATTCATGCACAATCCTGCCGAATGGGTGACAGCACCCGCCCCAAGAAACCCAGGGTGGATCTGCCAGGTGTCGCTTCCGTCGGGCACTCGAGTCAGTGAGTGGGGCCCGTCCGCTTCCTCTCCGTATGAGACGCTATCAAGAAGCATGTCATTCATGCCGATCAGCGCAATGCCCCCTCCCGAATTAGGGATTTTGAGACTGTGGTCCGCGATGACTGTTCCGTTAATGGTGGGGACCTCGTATCCACCACCAAATACGACAAGCGCTTCGCCGGGCGGGAGGCAGCGTGGTTGAAAGCGGTGTGGGTACCGACTGCCGACGCGAATGCTCACACCCTGAAGGCTGATTGGAATGGGGTCCATGTTGATGATCTCAACAAACTCATCCTCGAATGGGTCTGACCACTGATCTTGATTGATGTCGTAACCGCTGGGATCGGCCAAGATTTCGTTAATTCGCAGGGAGCCTGCCATCGGCGGCGGGCAGTCGAGGTGGTCTTGGACAACTGTGTCGGATTCGTGGTGGGGGGGAACGCAGTTTTCATTCCCGACACAGGGGATCTCCGAATGACATGCACTCACGACCAGCAGAGCAAAGTAAGCCCAGTGCAGGAAAGGGGCGTGTGGACGAGTTGGCTTCTTCATGACGACCTCCAAAGGTTTGTTGGAAGCCATCATTGAGCAAGGATGGTGCCACTGTGTCTATGGAGTCCATGCTATCGAATAGTCGCCGAACGGACCCATGTGGGGACTCAGTTTGGCACTACTCGAGGGTCAAAATGGGCCCGAGGGTGTGGGCATGCCAACAACGAGCCTCGGTGTCCCCAAACTATTGCACTTGAAGGCGTTTCTCCAACGACTGCAATCGCAGGGTCCAGAAGGTTCCACCACGGGGGGATTGGTCCAGTTCCTTCCGGTATACCGATTCCACAAGGTCGTGATGAGCAGGAGTCGCCGTGTGCTCCAGGTAGATCAAGGTCCACTGCCGGAATTGAGGGAAGTACTCCGGATTGCCATCCAAGAAGAGATCACAAATGATCGGGAAGGCCTCGTCGAGCAAATCGTCATCGACGTGGGCGCTTCCGAGCATGAGAACCGCCTTCTCAAGCTTCTGAATCTTTTGAACTTGTGCCTGCATCGCTTTTTGTTTTGGAGCGATCAACTCGGCATCCAGTCGGTCAACCTGTTTCCAGAGTCCGTCAACCGTATCAATGGCAGCGTTGTAGTCGTTTACCCGCCAGTTGTAGTACTCAGCCAGTCGGTTCTTGCAGGGCAAACTCTTTTTTGTCCAGGGTGATTTCTTTTGTCCATGATCACGATTCAATTGAAACTGCGCTGTGATGTCGCCGAGCGCTTTGGGTGCTTTGGAGCAAAGGGTCTTCTCGCCAAGGCTCTTGTCTTTATGCAGTTTACCAATGGTCTTGAGCTCTTTGGCCACTTTATTTCGGTTCTTGCTGGCTGCTTTGATTTGACCATTAAGGGATTTTCGCTCGGCCAGACACGCCTTCGGATATGACTTCGTGCAACCCTCGTTTCCTTTCTTTTGACACCCGGAAAGATCAAAAGCGCAGTCTTTTTCATCGCCACATTTCTTATTTTGCTTCTTAGCGCACTTCTTGGCCCACTTTGCTTCACAGATCAAAGCTGTGTTGTCCGCACAGAATTTCCCGGTGTCCGCCAGCCATTTCGTTTCACCCGCTGTTTGGCACGCTGGATCGACTTTTGCGTTGGCCGTGCAGGCTTTGGTTTGCGTGTCTGTACACTTCTTCTTGGTCTCGTTGACACACCGCTTCTTGGCACGGCCTCGTTTTCCCTTGCATGACAAAGTGGCTTGTCCGGCACATCCGCCGGCCACTTTGGCGATACAGGATTTTGCCGACGTTTTCTTGCACGCGTTGGTCACACTTTGCTTCCACCACTCGTTCATCTGGTTGGTCTTTTCAGCCCCGGCATCCACCACGGCTTTCTGACTGGCTTGGACTTCTTCGACCAGGAGGGTGAGCTTCTTCTTCTTGTCTTTGTCTTCACCGTGGTACTGCTTCAAATAATCCAGGTACTTTCGTCCGCTGCTCCCACATTCATTCACCAGGGCGTAGTAGGCCTTCGGGAGAGGCTGGTCGGCACTCTCCTTAATGGGCCCTTTCTTCAAATCGAGAACCTCTCTCTTGAATCGAGCGGCGTTGGTTTCGGACAAGCCGACGGCCAAATTGACGACAAAGTTGGCTTTCTTATCAATCAGCTGCTCTTTCTCTCTTTCGGCTTTCTTGCCGGCCGTTCGGACCCTCTTCTTAGCTGCATTTGTGTTGGCCGATGCTTTGCGGGCTACAAGTTTTGCGATCTCGTCATCGAGGGATTTAATCTTTTCGTCGTTTGCTGAAAAGAGGGTCCACAGGGCCTCTTCGGACAACTTGGTTCCCATCAGGCCCAGCGCAAGACCGGCATTCTTAAATTGAGAGATGTCGATCTCGTCGTTGGTTTTCAGCAAATCGGTCGCACACGACACGGCTGTATCGTCTGCGAGTGCACCTACGGCAAACGCGCTTGTGGTCAGCCGATTGTTGTTCGCTTGCTTCCACTCTGTTCGTTCATCGGGTTCCAGGCGCGCCACGTCCGGGGGGGGATCCAACGAGCGACCGATGGCACACATCAAGGGTTTGGCTGCGTTGCGATTGCCCACATCCCAAAGCATCTCGACGAGCTCTGGCCCCATGTTCGTCTTCCACTCGGGCAGACCACGCACTTCAATGAACTCGTTCAACTCCCTGTTTTTCCCCTCAAATGCCTCCAGGAGACGACCGGTAGCCCTGGATCCGATGGATCGGAGCGCCATACGTGCTTGGAGTTGTGCCGCATTTCCGCGGTTGTCTTTGGCGAACAACGCTTTGATCAGGTTCTGCGTGGCCCGATCGATCAGTTCGGCATAGCGCTCATGTCCGCTCATGGCTTGCCAATCGATCGCTTCCATCATTTGAGCGGCATATTGGTTGGTTTCGACCCCCTGCAGCGCGGGATCTTGTCCGACTGTCCACATGAGCGTTTCGATCACGCTCATGTTCGTGATTCTCCGCTCCAAGGGCATCCGGTCGCTCGCTTTGGTATCACCCGAACCATCTCCCCCGTGCGTGCATCGCACCAGCGCCGACACGTGTGGGTCGTTTTGCACCATGTTGGCCAAGTTCAACGCCTTGTACCCATCTTTGAAGTTTGCCTTGACCGTGATGGCTCCGCCTTCGCTCTCGATGGAGGGTTTGTCTGCCTGGACGTGAGCTACCGTGATCACGATGTCGTCATCGGTTGCCCTCTCATAGATCACGGCATCGTTGGCGCTTTGCTTCGTTCCAATCACTACAAAAAGTGGTGATGTCAGGTCGAGTAGTGCTTCCAAAGAGGGCTGTCGCGTAGAAGCGTTGCGTTCGGCGCGGATGATCTTGTGGAGCATCTCATGGAGTCCATCCACGCGCCAACGTCGTGCGACCGAAATGGCCAGAGGTCCTACCTCTCGATCGTTGATGGCCTGTTTGACGATAGAAACGCCGGCGTCGGTTTGGCCCATGGTGGCAATGGCGATGATGATTTCATTGCGATATACGCTGTCCGGAAAATCGGCGAGGAGTTGATCGGCGGCATCAGTGCACTCCAATTCTCCGATGCGGACAATGGACTTTTTTTGTTTTTTTCCTTTGGACAATTGCTCGCCCCAGTACTCGCAGGATTCTTTGTCAGGGGCGTTGCAGCCAAGAGCGAAGAAAAGGGTGGTTAATCCGACCAGAAAAGAGGTGTTCAACGTCATCCTGAAACTTCTCAATTTGCGCCTCGGAGGTGATGAGTACAAAGGCCGTATGCGTGGAAAACAAAGGCTTTCCAGCAGGTCCGGGGATTATATTCTAGCCACCGAAAGGGGTCAAGGAGCACCCTGGAGCCCCATGGGCACCCTCAGGGGGCAGGTCATTGATCACGAGAGGCTGTTATGGCAGGGGAGGGCGGCGTGACCCTTCGCTTAAGGTAGCGCTGTCTCAACGCAGGGCCGTGACGCGTGTTTCACAGGAGTGATAGTGGATCGTGCAGGAGCTGTAGCAGGACGATCTCTCGACCGGTGTGACCGGCGCGTTGTCAACGCGCCAATAGTCACAGCCGTCTCCACAACTTTCCAACGCCTCTTTGCAACATTCAAGCGTTTCACACTCATCAAAACTCGGGCCACATCCACCGGTACACATGGCCATCACCATAGCCATGAGAAACACCAGGCGAATAAAAGTGATTCGCACCATGGAGTCCAGTCTATCCGTGCGACGTTTGGTTCGCGACCACTTTGTGCACCGATGCGGAGTCTTGTGGTGGTTTGGAATGATCCGGATTTCGTCGCGACAAGAGATTAACCTCCCAAGCGCGCACACTGGAGATCACTCTCCGGTTTTTTTCATTGCTCACCACGTCATTACGAATGGACCCAATGATCTGCACTGAATCGCCTTTCTGGAGATTCTCCACGCAAAATGTTCCTGTACGTCCCCATGCCTGGATACGATGCCAGTCCGTGCGTTCCTTGTGATCACCGGTCGTGGACTTGTACCAATGGTTGGTGGCCACGCGGAAGTCGACGACCTGTTGGCCGTTCTCCAAGGTTCGCGTTTCCGGTGGGCAACCGAGGTTGCCTGTGAGTATGACAAGGTTCCGTCCGTTCATTTGAAATCTCCTTGGTGAGTGTCAATGGATTGCTGTGGCCGATCGCTAGGCTAGGAAGACTCCTACGCGGCCTTCTTGATGGGCAGTGGCTTTACAGACTCGGTCTTGGGCTTTCGGATGGCGGCGGCCAACTCGTTTAGTGTGTTCGGATGGGCCTCCAAGTATTCAATCGCTTTGAGTCTTCCTTGCCCCAAACGCTGGTCGTTCATGGAAAACCACGAACCACTTTGCTGGCAGAGATCCAAGGCGAGCGCGTGGTCGAGAATCTCTCCCGCTCGGTCGATGCCCTTCCCAA
>CAUZBV010000300.1:0-5186 GCA_963578115.1 Myxococcales bacterium | reverse complement strand
CGCGTTTCCGTTCATGAAGGTGACACGAGAGGAATAGCTGCCGAGATCAATGGGGCTCAGATCCGAGTCTACGGCTTTGACGTGAATGTAGTCCATGCTCAAGCCGAGCACCTCCGCGACACATTGGGCAGCCATGGTGTCCGAGCCCTGACCGATGTCTGAGGCACCCGTGTGCAGCGTGACGCCACCGTCCATGTCCACTTTGAGGTGCACGGTGGATTGCGGCGTTCGCGTCCAGTGAATGGGGAGATTCGATCCAGAGATGTAGAAGCCACAACCAATGCCAATGCCTCGTCCGTAGGGAAGTTGCCGGTATTTGTTGTTCCAGTCACTCTGGTCGCGGGCTCTCTCAATGCATTCCTGAATGCCATTGGAGGTGATCCGAAACTGATTGATCGTGGTGGTGTGTTCGGGCAAGCAATTCTTCAAGCGCACTTCGCAGGGATCCAGCCCTTTCTCATCGCAGATCATGTCGAGCACGGTTTCGATGGCATATCGCGTGTTGACGCTGCCGTGTCCACGCATGGCGCCGGAGGGGGGCGTGTTGGTATAGACGCGTCGACCTCGGTACTTGAAGTTGGGGATCCGGTATGGACCTTGGCTGAGTACCCCATTGTAATAGGTGCTGACCACGCCAAAGCTTGCGTAGGCTCCCCCGTCGATCAGGGCATCGATTTCAATGCCTTGAATCATGCCTTCCTTATCCACTCCCATTTTTACCGAGATGGTGGATGGGTGCCGACCGTGGTTGGAGAGGAACACCTCTTCTCGAGTGAAGGTGATCTTGACCGGGCGATTGGCTTTTCGTGCCAACAGGGCGCAGGCAATCTCATGCGGAAAGGGGTCGCTCTTTCCACCAAATCCACCGCCTACCGCCGGTTTCACCACCCGAATCTCGTGCATGGGCATTTCCAGCACTTCGGACAGCGCCCGGTGAAGGTAGTGCGGGACTTGTTGCGCCGAATAGACGCTCAGGCGGTCATTTGCTTCCCAAACAGCGATGCAGCAATGGGGTTCGGTGAACGCATGGGTGACGCCGTCGAATTTAAAGGTGTCGCCCTTGACGCAGTCGGACTCGTGAAAAGCGCGCTTGATGTTGCCGAAATGCTGACGGACTTCCTTGTGAACGTTGGTATTGCCTCGACAGTGCTTGTGGATCTTTTCTTCCACGGCTTTGGTGCAGTCGATGGGGCGCGTGTAGACGGGCAACTCTTCGTAATCCACCTCAATGAGGTTAATGGCTTTTTCAGCGGTCTCCACATCTTCCGCGGCCACCGCAGCCACGCTGTCGCCGACATAGCGCACCTTCTCCACGGCAAGGGCGTTCTCGTCTTTCGAAATGGGGAGCACGCCAAATGTGATGGGCGCTTCGACACCGGTACAGATCGCCACGACACCGGGAAGGGCTTCGGCTTTGCTGGTGTTGATGTTCTTGATGCGTGCGTGTGGATGCGGGCTGCGAAGAATTCTGCCTACCAGCATACCTGGGAAGGAGATGTCTTCCGTATACACCGCTTCGCCGGTCACTTTGTGGCGACTGTCCATCAAAGGGACTCGTTTCCCGATGATATTGTATTTCTTGCTGGCCTCTTGCCCCTTGGCCATGACGGACTCCCTACGCTGATTGTGGCGGCGCTAGCTCGCTGTGGAGGTACGCGCCTTTTTTTTCACAGCCCTTGCACCGGCCGCTTTCTTATCTGTTTTCGCTGGAACATCCGGAATTTTCTCGGGCTGTTCATCTTCTCGGAGCATTGCAGCGGCTTTTTCGATGGCATCGAGAATCTTAACGTAGCCCGTGCATCGACACATATTGCCACTGATTTCGTAGGCGATGTCTTTCCGGGAGGGATCGGGTTTGTCTCGAAGGAACGCTTTGGCGGCCATAATGAAGCCCGGCGTACAAAACCCGCATTGGGTGGCGCCAGCCTCTTCAAAGGCCAATTGCAGGGGGTGAAGTCCATCTTCCGACCGTAGCGATTCAATGGTTTCGATGGATTTTCCTTCGCAATCTGCTGCCAGGGTCAGGCAAGACAGCGCCGGGTTTCCGTCCATGAGAATCGTACAACAGCCGCATGTGCCCATGTCGCAGCCGCGCTTGGTGCCCGTCAGGTCCAAGTCCTCGCGCACCACGTCCAACAACGTTGCGTAGGGTCGAATACCGACCTCGCGACGATGGCCGTTCACGTCGAGTGTGACCAGGATCCGCATTTCTCTCTCCCGTGGCGAGTGACTGGTTCGATTCGATCGAACGCACTCGACTCTTATGAAGTATCACTAAGGGCATACGCTTTCAATGGTTGCGCGCCGCTCTCCGCCTTAACTAACTGAAATAAAAGGGAAGTTGCTTCAGCCGGTGCGGCTCACAGTGGCACTGGTTGCCCACCGTTATCCGCAGACCTTCCGCTCTCTACACCTTGAACTTCTCCGGTGGTGCGTCCAACGTGGCTTCCCACTCGTCGGTTTTCACAACGAGGACGTTGCACGTCGCATGGCGTACAACCCGTTCGCATTGGCTCGGTGAAAAGAGCGATTTGACGCCTGTTCGCCCTGATGTGGCCATGACGATGAGATCCACATCGTTTTCGTCGGCATAGCGCACGACCTGTTTCCAGAGGACGCCGCCTCGAATTTCAATCTGAACGCGTCGACGGTCGACTTTATCGAGCCCACCTTTGGCCCAGAGTTCGTTGAGACGGCGGGTGACGCCGTCATCCAGCCGCTCCAGATCGGAGGCTGTTTTCTCCATGTCGTCGATCGATGTACCCACATCACCAATGTGTAGTGCAATGGTGTCACAGTCGAACTGGCGAGAATATTTCAACGCCATATAGAACGCTTTTCGTGACTCATTGCTGAAGTCGATAGGGACTAGAATTCGTCGGTATTGAAGTTCAACTTGCATGACGCGCGTCTTCCTTTCTCATGCGATTCTCCTCGGATCAGAGCGGGATGTTACCATGCTTTTTCGGTGGATTGGACTGTCGTTTTGTTTTCAACATGTTCAGTGCGTCGATAAGTCGTGGACGAGTCGTTTTCGGATCGATGATTGCGTCCACATATCCCAGCTCGGCTACTTTCCTTGGATTGGCGAATTTCTCCCGGTATTCGCGGATGTATTCCTTGCGGACTTTGTCGGGATCCTCGGCGTTCTTAAGTTCGTTCTTGAAGACGATATTCACGGCGCCTTCGGGTCCCATTACCGCGATTTCAGCCGAAGGCCAAGCAAAATTGAGATCGGCTCGGATGTGCTTGCTGGCCATGACGTCGTAGGCGCCGCCGTACGCTTTCCGGGTGATCAACGTGATCTTCGGTACAGTCGCCTCGGCGAACGCATAAAGCAGCTTGGCGCCGTGTTTGATGATGCCGCCAAATTCTTGATCGGTGCCCGGTAGGAAGCCGGGGACATCCACCAAGGTAATCAATGGAATGTTGAACGCATCACAAAATCGCACAAATCGGGCCGCTTTGATGGACGCGTTGATATCCAAGCAACCTGCGAGGTGAGCGGGTTGGTTGGCGACAATACCGACACTCTGCCCACCAAGACGGGCAAATCCCGTCAGAATGTTCGGCGCAAACCCCTCTTGGATTTGAAAGAAGTGGCCGTCGTCGACGATGTGGCCAATGACTGCGGCCATGTCGTAGGGCTTGGTGGGCAGTGAGGGAACGATGGTGGCCAGGGCTTCATCCCCCCGGTCGGCGGGGTCATCGGTCGCAACGAAGGGCGGATCCTCCATATTGTTTGCAGGGACAAAGGACAACAGGTGTCTGGCTTGGGCCAGGGCTTCCTTTTCGTTTTTCGCCACAAGGTGTGCCACACCACTCTTGGATGCGTGGGTGTCGGCGCCCCCCAGTTCCTCTTTGGTGACGTCTTCGTGGGTGACGGTCTTGATGACGTTGGGGCCCGTGATGAACATGTAGGAGGTCTTCTCCACCATGATGATGAAATCCGTGATGGCCGGTGAGTAGACTGCACCGCCCGCGCAAGGCCCCATGATCACAGAGATTTGGGGGATGACGCCGCTCATCAGAGTGTTTCGGAGGAAGATGTCCGCATATCCCGCAAGGCTGACGACGCCTTCCTGAATCCGTGCTCCGCCCGAGTCATTCAGTCCGATCACAGGAGCGCCCACTTCGCCCGCCAGATCCATGATCTTACAGATTTTTTCCGCGTACGCGCCGCTGAGGCTGCCACCAAATACCGTGAAGTCTTGTGCGAAAATGAAGACCTGGCGCCCGTCGAGTTTGCCGTAACCCGTGACGACACCATCCCCAAAGATAAGATTCTCTTGCATGTCGAAGTCGTGACAGCGATGGGTTTTTAGTTGGTCCAACTCAACGAATGTCCCCGGATCCAAGAGCAACGCGATGCGCTCTCGTGCAGTGAGCTTTCCCGCATGGTGTTGCTTTTCAATGCGAGCCGCTCCACCTCCAGCTTCTGCCTGGGCGTGCAACGCTTCGTACAAGGCCAAGGAGTTCGAATCCGGGGTAGAGTCAGTCACACAGCACCTCGTCTGTGGGTCGTTTCACTGTGGACGAACAAACCGTCCGCGGACTGGATAGCCCATACCGACCCGGAGGGTCAACCAGAGACATCTTCATTTGAATTCATGGGCGTGTATTTAATGGAACAGCACGGCTTTGGGATTGATGTGGTCGACGGAATCCAAGAATTTCCGCTATGATGACTCCATGTGCAGACTTTTCGGATTTCGATCCAAGATCCCCAGCCAGGTTCACTCGAGCCTCATGGCCGCAGAGAATGCCCTGAGCGTTCAGGCCCAAAAGCATCCCGACGGTTGGGGGGTCGCATATTATGTTGCGGGCGCGCCCCATCTCATTAAAAGCGCGGAGGCAGCGTACGCCGACCACCTCTTTGCGCGTGTCAGTGGCATCGTCAGCAGCGAAACCGTGGTGGCCCATATTCGCCGGGCTACCGTGGGGGAGACCAGTGTCGTCAACTCCCACCCTTTCCAATTTGGGCGATGGGTGTTCGCTCACAACGGTGAAGTCGAGAATTTTGATGTGATTCGGGAAGAGCTGGTCGGTTTGGTCGCCCCCAAACTCAAACGATACATCTTGGGAGATACGGATAGTGAGGTGATTTTTTATCTCTTTCTCACCCACTTGTCCCGCGTGGAAGAGCTTCATCGCGACGGTGTGGGTATCGAACCGGTGGCCAATGC
>CAUZBV010000299.1:0-5210 GCA_963578115.1 Myxococcales bacterium | reverse complement strand
GGAAGAGCGCGGTACGTCCATTAGACTCGAGTGCTCGGACAAGGAAGTGTTGGGACAAGTGGCAGCCAACATTCGGGGTTACCGCCCACCGGAGCCCTACAAGGGCAAAGGTATTCGTTATTCAGACGAGTATGTTCGTCGCAAGGCCGGTAAAGCCGGCGTAGCAGCGGGCGCTTAGGAGAAGCATTATGGCAACTTCGCAACGTACATTAGGTCGGCTTCGACGCAAAAAGAAAGTGCGCAAGACTCTTTCGGGGAGCGCTTTGCGACCGCGGCTTTGCGTGTATCGCAGCAACAAGCACATTTATGCGCAAATTATCGATGACGACACGGGCCGGACATTGGCGTCTTCGTCCAGTTTGACGGTAGCTTGTCGTGCGGAGATCGAGAAAGACGAGACCAAGAAAACAACAGCCAAGAAGATCGGCCTTCACTTGGCACAACAGGCACAAGCGGCGGGCGTCTCGAAAGTTTCGTTCGACCGCAATGGATTCAAATATCACGGTCGCTTGGCGTCACTCGCTGATGGTGCTCGTGAAGGTGGATTAATCCTGTAGGAGGATATGGGAATGGCGTACGCCGGTAAACCTGGACGGAATCGAGAATTCCGTCGTGTTGAGGAAGATGAATACACGGACAAGGTCGTCTCGATTAATCGTGTGGCCAAGGTCGTAAAAGGTGGTCGTCGGTTCCACTTCAACGCAATTGTTGTTGTTGGCGACGGCAAAGGCAAAGTGGGTGCTGGACTTGGCAAAGCCAATGAGGTGCCTGAGGCCATTCGAAAAGGTCGCGAACGCGCCAAGAAGAATGTGTTCACCGTGGGTCTCTTGAAAGGCACGATTCCACACGAGATCGTGGGACATCATGGTGCAGGTCGAGTGCTCTTGAAGCCGGCCAGTCCAGGTACCGGAGTGATCGCAGGTGGTGCTGTGCGTGCCATTCTCGAGGCTGTCGGCGTCAAGGATGTGTTGACCAAGTGTTTGGGAAGTCGAACACCCCACAATGTGGTGCACGCTACAGTGAACGCTTTGCAGAATTTGGTGAGCGCCGAGGAAATGGCTGAACGACGTGGTTTGACCGTCGAGGAAATCACCGGATAGGTCTAAAATCGAACCCGCTGGGGGAGGAGCAGTAGAACGATGGGAAAGCGCTTGAAGGTAACACAAACCGGCAGTACAATCGCGCGCCCTGCCACCCAAGAGAAGATTCTCAAGGGGTTGGGATTGGGCCGAATTGGGCGCACGCGTTCGCTCGAAGATACGGATGCAGTACGTGGAATGATCGTCAAAGTTTCGCACCTCGTAACGGTTGAGGAAGAGAAATGAACGAGTTGAGCAATCTTAGGCCGCCCAAAGGTGCGGTCACAAAACGCAATCGCGTGGGTCGTGGAATGGGCAGCGGTAATGGCAAGACCAGTGGCCGAGGTCACAAAGGTCAGAAGTCTCGTTCGGGCGGGAAGCCACGTGTTGGATTCGAGGGAGGGCAGATGCCGCTCCAACGTCGTTTGCCAAAACGAGGGTTTTCCAACTATCCGCACAAGTTCGAGTTCATGGCGATCAATGTCAGTGTGCTGGACCGCTTTGATGATGGCACGACCATTGATATCGATGCGCTCAAGCAGGCCGGTCTCGCCAAAGGCCACGATGTGCGGGTGAAGATCACGGGCAGTGGGGAATTGAAGACCAAGCTTGTGGTCAAGGCCGCACGTATCGCAAAGAAGGGACAGCGTCCTGAGCGGACCAAAGTGGAACGAAAGACGGAGTATTTGGTTGTGAGTACAACTGCTGCTGAGAAGATTCAAGCAGCCGGTGGGCAGGTCGAGGTTTTGTAGTGGCGGCAGGTTTTACCAACGTTGGAAAGATTCCTGAACTGCGCAAGCGGATGATGTACACCATTGGTATGCTCGCCGTGTATCGCGTGGGTGTGTACATCATGGTGCCCGGTGTGAACCGTGAGGCGATGGGCGAATACATGCGGTCAGCCCAGACGGGCTTTTTGGGCATGTTCAACATGTTCAGCGGCGGCGCCATTGAACAACTCTCTATCTTCGCGTTGGGCATCATGCCCTACATCTCAGCCAGCATTATTTTGCAGTTGTTGACCGTGGTGGTTCCGCCCTTGGAACAATTGAATAAAGAGGGCGAAGCCGGCCGAAACAAGATCAATCAGTACACACGCTACGGGACAATCTTGCTCAGCCTGATTCAAGGCATGGGCATCGCGATTTGGTTGGAATCACTCAACGCTGGTGAAGCCCGTGACGTCATCTCCGGTGAAGGGGGATGGGGATTCCGGTTGCTCGCTGTCATGTCACTGACTACGGGCACATGCTTTCTTATGTGGCTCGGAGAACGAATCACCGAACGGGGCATTGGCAACGGAATCTCGCTACTGATTTATGCCGGTATCGTGGCGAACTTGTTTGATGCACTGATCCAAACATGGCAACTCAGCGAAGTGAATGGCGGCAGCCTGACCAACCTAACGTTGGTGTTCATTGGGCTCATCGTCTTCGGCGTGATTGGTGTCATTTGCTTCTTTGAGCGTGGTCAGCGCCGCCTGCCTGTGCAGTACGCAAAGAAGGTCGTGGGTCGGAAGCTGTATGGCGGACAAAGTACGCATTTGCCCTTGAAGGTCAACACCGCCGGCGTGATTCCTCCCATCTTTGCGTCGTCCATTTTGATGTTCCCCATGACCTTGTCGAACATGTGGCCAGACTCCACGTGGATCATCTGGTTGAACAACGCGCTTCTCCCGGGGCAAGTGATGTATGACGTGGTCTATGTCGCCCTCATCATTTTCTTCTGCTATTTCTACACGGCCGTGACATTCAATCCGGTCGATGTGGCTGACAACTTGAAGAAGTTTGGTGGATTTATCCCGGGGATTCGCGCCGGTAAGAAGACCGCGGAATACATCGATCAGGTGCTTACGCGCATTACGTTTGGTGGCGCGGTGTACATGTCGGCAGTTTGTATCCTACCGACCTACCTGCAGACCGGTTTTGGTGTGCCCTTTTACTTTGGCGGAACCAGCCTCCTGATTGTGGTGGGTGTGGCGTTGGATACCGTGCAGCAGATTGAGAGCCACCTGATTACACGAAACTACGAAGGGCTTGCTGGTCGTCGAACGCGAGTGCGCGGAAGGAGGACAAGCTAATGCATTTGATCCTTCTCGGCGCTCCCGGTGCGGGCAAAGGAACACAGGCCAAGATGCTGGAAGGCCTGCTGGGCATTCCTCAGATCTCCACCGGAGACATGTTGCGTACAGCCATGGCTAAGGGCACTGCGTTGGGCAAGGAAGTGCAGGAGTGCATTAACGAGGGCCATTTGGTGAGTGACGACATTGTGTTGGGCCTCATCAAGGACCGTCTTGAGAAATCGGACGCGGTGCAAGGCGCCATCTTTGATGGGTTCCCGCGAACCATCGAACAAGCACAAGCCCTGGGTAATTTGGATGGGGTGTCCATTGATCATGTGATTTCTATCGACGTACCCCAAGAGAATTTGATCATGCGCCTCAGTGGGCGTCGAACATGTAGAGATTGTGGTGGGATGTTTCATATTGTGTTCAAGCCGCCCGTTACTGACGGCGTTTGCAATGATTGCGGCGGCGAGTTGTATCAACGAGCGGACGACAATGAGCAGTCCATTCGGCAGCGGCTTGAAGTGTATAGCAAGAGTACCGAACCACTTGTTCGCTTCTATTCGGAGAGAGGACGTCTCCGGGAAGTGAGCGGTATCGGGCAACCCAATGAGGTATCGAATCGCATTGCATCGATACTGGATGAAAACTAAGGGAGCAAGCTGATGAAAGTAAGAGCGTCAGTAAAACCCATTTGTGACAAGTGCAAAGTCATTGTTCGACGCGGTGTTGTTCGAGTGATTTGTGAAAACAAGCGCCACAAGCAACGGCAGGGTTAGGAGAAGGATATGGCACGCATCGCCGGTGTAGATCTACCGCGGGGTAAGCGACTGGAGATTGGATTGACCTATCTGTATGGAATCGGTCGGTCCAATGCTCAGAAGATTTGTGATGATCTCAAGATCGATCGGTCGACTAAGACCGACACGCTCAGTGAAGATGAGATCATTCGTTTGCGGAACATGATTGATGACGATTACCAGGTGGAGGGCGATCTGCGGCGAGAGTTGCAGATGAACATCAAGCGATTGATGGACCTCGGCTGTTACCGTGGCCTCCGCCATCGGCGTGGGTTGCCCGTACGTGGTCAACGAACACATACCAATGCACGAACTCGTAAAGGTCCACGTCGTGCAACGGTCAAGAAGAAGTAAGACTGCAAGGAGAGACAATGGCAGGTACACGAAAA
The DNA here is from genome assembly GCA_963578115.1 of Myxococcales bacterium. Lineage (GTDB taxonomy): Bacteria > Myxococcota_A > UBA9042 > CAUZBV01. The sequence goes on along the minus strand of CAUZBV010000299.1, from coordinate 877 downwards.
AAGAAACGAGTTAAGAAGAATGTTCAGACGGGTGTGGCTCACATTCAGTCGACGTTCAACAACACGATCATCACGATCACCGATGTTGCTGGAAACGTAATCTCATGGTCAAGCGCGGGATTGCGTGGGTTCAAAGGATCGCGAAAGAGCACTCCTTTTGCCGCTCAGTTGGCCGCTGAAGATGCAGCCAAGAAAGCTCAGGATCATGGGATGCGGACCGTGTCGGTGTATATCAATGGTCCTGGTTCGGGGCGAGAGGCAGCTCTTCGTTCATTGGCCGTCGCAGGATTGAAGGTCACGATGATTCGTGACGTAACCCCGGTGCCCCACAATGGGTGCCGTCCGCCGAAGCGTCGGCGGGTGTAAGCGAGGAATTTGAAACATGGCACGTTATATCGGTCCTGTTTGTCGTCTCTGTCGACGTGAAGGTGAGAAGCTCTTTCTGAAGGGAGAGCGTTGTTACACCGACAAGTGCGCCATTGAGCGGCGTGCATACCCGCCGGGTATTCATGGTCAGGGACATCGTAAAGTGAGTGATTACGGGGTTCAGCTTCGTGAGAAGCAAAAGGTCAAGCGAATGTACGGTTTGCTTGAGCATCAGTTCCGTCGTTACTACCACATGGCGTCACAAATGAAGGGTGTCACCGGTGAGAACCTCATCGTTCTCTTGGAGCGGCGCTTCGACAATGCTGTATATCGTGCGGGCTTGGCCTGTAACCGGACTGAAGCACGCATACTCATTAAGCACGGTCACTTCCAACTCAATGGTCGGAAGGCGTCGACACCTTCGCAATTTATTCGTGAAGGCGATGTGATCACGGTTCGAGACAAATCAAAGAAACTCCTTCGTATCCAGGACGCACTTGAGGGTGTGGAT
>CAUZBV010000298.1:0-5212 GCA_963578115.1 Myxococcales bacterium | reverse complement strand
CGCCGGGATCCTGAGTTCCAGAGACACCCTCGACAGCCACAGACCACTTCCTTACAATGGTGAGGTCGCGTCAATCGGCTGGAGGGCTGTCTTGTGAATCGCCTCGTTTCCATCACACTGTACTCCACCCTAGTCATCACTCTGTTCGCCTTGGGCTGTGGCTCCGAAAACACCACACCAGGCGATCCTTTGGTCGACATCATCACCGGCCCCGACGAGGGGGTGGACACCAACGATCCGGATGTTGTCGAGCCCCCACCCCCGGATGGGGTGGAACCCCTGACCTTCGACATGGACGCGTGTGTGGTCGTCAGCGACGAAAACGGCGAATCGTGCAGTGAGGAACTGACCCTGAACTTGGGAACCGTTCCGCTCGGTCAAAGCGCAAGCGGCATAGTCCGCCTGACCAACGTTGGGGACGTTCTGGGAGCCCTCACGGCCATCACCATCGACTCCGACGCGTTTGAAACCGTCGCCAGTCTGGCGGACGTGGAGGCCTCCCTCCCGTTGGACCTTCCGCCCCAGGGAAGCGCAAACGTCACCATTACGCTCTTGGCCGGCTCCCCCACCGGCCCCCTGCCCGCCGATCAAGTCGACATCACGATAGAGAGTGGCGACGACACGCTCACCATTACGATCATGCTCACGGGCGAGATTGGCGGCTGTGAGACCGGCTGGGCCAATTGCGATGACGACCTGGGCAATGGATGCGAAGTGGACGTGCAAACCGACACCGCACACTGCGGTCAATGCACTGCCCCATGCACCGTGGAAAATGGTACGGCCAGTTGCGTGGCGGGCATTTGTACCATCGACTGCGACCCCGGCTTCGAAGGAAATGGATGCCAGACCAACACCGACGACTGCGCCGACAACAACGCCTGCATCAACGGCACCTGCGTGGACGGGATCGCGTCGTTTACCTGCACATGCAACCCGGGATGGGATGGTGAATTTTGCGACAACAATCCGAACAACTGCCCCACACCCGATCCCTGTGACCACGGCGTTTGTCTGGACGGCATTAATGGCTTCACCTGCGACTGCGATACCGGCTGGGAAGGGACGCTCTGTGACAACAACATCAACGAATGCGATCCCAATCCCTGTGTCAACGGTTCGTGCAGCGACAACATTGGCGGCTACAGCTGCAGCTGTGATCCGGGCTGGTTCGGCCCCAACTGCGACGAAGACATCAACGATTGTATTGGCGTCACCGACTGCGTGAACGGCGTGTGCGTCGACGAATTTAGCGGATGGCACTGTGAATGCGAAGCGGAATGGGGCGGTCAATACTGTGACATCAAGCTGGACACTTGCAGCGACAACCCTTGTGTCAACGGCACATGCTCGGGTGAGCCGGGCGCGATCAGCTGCGACTGCGACGAAGGCTGGATCGGTATGTACTGCAACCTTGAAAGCGGCGGCGGCGCGCCAGAGGGCTCCATCCTGGTCACGACCTTGGAAGACGGCTTCGCAGACGACGGCCAGTGCACCTTGCGCGAAGCCATTCAATCGGCCAACACGGACACGGCTGTGGGCGGCTGCACTGCCGGGTCCGGTACAGACACCGTGGCCCTGAGCTTAACGGGCGTATACACATTGAGTGTGACGGGATCCAACGAGGACAACAACCAAAGCGGCGACTTGGATATTAGCAGCGATCTCACCATCTGGGGTCTGTCCCCCGCCGACAGCATTGTGGACGGCGCACAGATCGACCGAGTGTTCCACGTGCATGCGGCTGTGACCGTGGAGATGATCGGTCTGACCATCCAGGGGGGCAAGGTCGTCGGTGGCAACGGCGGCGCGCCGGCTGGCGGCAAAGCGGCCGGACACGGCGGCGCGATCTACAATCAAGAAAGCAATTTGACGCTCACCGGTTGTCAATTGATGGGCAACGAAGCCATCGGCGGCAATGGGTCGAATGGGCAAACCCCCGGTGGCACCGGAGCCGGTGGTGGCGGCGCCGGCCTGGGCGGCGCCCTGTTCAACAACGGCGGCACGATCACCGTGAACAGCGGTTCGTTCTCCTGTGCATTCTCGGCCAACACGGCAACCGGCGGCATCGGCGGTAAGGGCAGCGGCAATGGCGGTTCGTTCTCCAGCGGCAACGGGGGCGGCGGGGGCGGCGCCAACGGTGGCAAAGGCGCTCAAGGAGACGCCAAAGGCAGCGGCGGCGGGTTCGGTGGCGGCGGCGGCGGCGGGGCCGGTGGCTCCTACAAGAAAGCCGGCGGACCCGGTGGATTCGGCGGCGGCGGCGGCGGCGGTGGCGCCAACGCCGGCGGTGGAAACGGCGCAAACGGCGGTACCGGTGGATACGCCGGCGGTAAGGGCGGCATCGGCTGCTGCTCCGCATCGGCCGGCGGCGGCGGTGCTGGTGGTCTCGGCGGTGCCGTATTCACTATGGGCGGGACCCTGCAGATCACCGGCTGTACGTTTAGCGGAAACGCGGCTGTGGGTGGAAACCAAGGGGCCAACTATTATGGTGGTCCTGCCGCCGTGGTCGGGTCAGGCATGGGCGGTGCCGTCTTTGTACACAGCGGCACCGCCGACACGTCCGGCAACACCTACAATGCCAACACGGCGGATACCGATCCCGACGTGCACGTTTTCTAGCCTCCCTTCATCCACCCTTCCCATCCACGTGTGACAGCCAGCCCATCCCACCGTGACAATGCCTCCCCATGCTGGGACATGTGCGCGGAAACCACCTAAGCCACTGTAAGTAAAGTCTTTTTTTCTGAGGCTTGTTTTGGCACGCATCGTGAAATGATCACCATGCAACATCGTGAATGGGTGAGCTGGCAGGTAACAACGGCAGGGGATTGACGCCGAAGATTTCCGGATGTCCGTGTGACGTTCAAGAATCGTTACCAGCCACTCCATCCACATACCAGTTCACCATGACCTTTTGTACGAACGAACCATTGGGGAGGTTTCCTATGACGGTGCCTGCGAGTGATAGAGTGCGTGTGGCCTTGGTTTCCATGACCGTTCCAAACTCGGCTGGACGATGCTTCGGACAAAGACTCCGGGTCATCGCGTGTGTCGTTGCCTTGATGGCCGGTGCCTGCGGCGATGGCCCTTCCGGGGTATCGATTTCCAACGTGTCCGATGCGTCTCAGGTAGGGCCCGACGCGAAACAGGTAGGGCCCGACGCGAAACAGGTTGAACCACCCGCTCCGCCCCAGACGGTCGGTGAAACGGCCTGTGAGCCGAACAGCCAGGGCCTGTCCCCCTTCTATTGTCCGTGCGAAGAAAACACGGACTGCGACTCCGGATACTGCGTGTCGTCACCCGACGGGATGGTCTGTACGGAGCCCTGCATTGTCGACTGTCCCGATGGCTGGTCCTGTGAATTGATCAGCGGATTCGGGTCTGACAGCACCTTCCTGTGCGTGGCACAGCATCCCAACCTGTGTCGTCCTTGCATGGACGACCAGGAATGCCAATCACCGTCTGGCGAGGGCGATGAACGCTGCGTCTCCTATGGAGACAGCGGGAGTTTTTGCTCGGTGGGCTGTGCACCGGAAGCACAAACGGCAGGGTGTCCCACAGGCTATCAATGCGAGGTGGTGACCAGCCAGGACAACACCCCGGTCTACCAGTGTATGGCAGAAAGCGGAACGTGTGGTTGCAGCCAACTCGCCGTACAACAACTCGCCAAGACAACCTGTCAGGCCCAGACCGACACGGGCACTTGTCCCGGTGTGTTGCAGTGTGTGGAGGCCGGAGAAAACAGCTGCACGCCCGCGCCTTTGCCCGAAGCATGCGACGGCATCGACAACGACTGCGACGGCCTTGTGGACGAGGTCTGCACGCCACAAGTGAAAGACCACTTGATGGGCGATGGCTTCTCGCTCTCGTCGGACAACGGACAACACTTTCTACAACAAACCATTGGCGCACCTCGGATGGTGCGCACCACAACCAACGGCATCTTTACTCTAACCCCAGGTCTTTATTAGGAGGCAACCAATGAGAGCGCAAACAACACAACAATCCTGGATTCAACGAATCTTTTTCCTGCTCGCTGTCGGCATAATCACGGTCAGCAGTGGAGCCCTGGCCAACGTTCCACAGAAGCTTCATTACCAAGGGGTATTAACCGACGACAACGGGGACGTTGTGGATTGTCCCGACGCGTTTTCCTGCAACGGGTTGGCGTACGACATAACGTTCCGACTCTACGACCAGGCCCAGGGTGGGACCGTTCTCTGGGAAGAGAGCCATCAAGAAATCTCCATCCGCAGCGGTCTCTTCAACGTGGCGTTGGGCTCCTTTGTCCCCATTCAAGCGGAAACCTTGTCCTCTGGATCGGTGTACCTGGGCGTGACCATCAACGACACCCCCGAACTCCAACCGCGCCAGATGGTGGTGTCCGCCGCATTCTCCATTCGGTCAGGAATGTCCGACAACGCGCTAAACGCGGCACAATTGGACGGCAAAAAAGCCGACGAGTTTGTCACGGATGTTGAACTCTCCGAGGCGTTGTCCGACCAAGGGTTCCTGGATGGCGACGACGACACCCTGGCGATGCTCAGCTGTGATATCGGCGACATACCTGTGTATGACGGAGGCGGTTGGACGTGCCAACCCGTCGTGGACAACGACACCTTGATGACCCTGAACTGCAACGCGGGCCAGGTGACCCGCTGGACCGGCCAGGCCTGGGTTTGTGACGATGAGACAGACACCACACTCAGCGATGCTCAAGTCACCCAGATCGTCGGTGACGCCGGCTTTGTCGCGTTGGCGGATCTGGCTGTGGTCGCGACCACCGGACAGTATTCCGATCTCCTGGGTATCCCAACCGCAGTCTCGCAATTAGACACAACCCCCGATGGGGATCTGATCTTTGCGGGCGAACCGGTCATCAGCGAAACGGGACAATGGGTCGGCGACCCCACGGGCCTCATGGGCCCCGCCGGGAAAGACGGCCTCGATGGAATCAACGGAAAAGACGGCCTCCATGGCGTTGATGGAAATGACGGCGCAATGGGCGCGAAGGGCATCGACGGAAATGACGGAGCCAACGGTCTCGACGGAAAAGACGGCGCAACGGGCGCGAACGGTCTTGACGGAAAAGACGGCGCAATGGGCACGAAGGGAAAAGACGGAAATGACGGCGCAATGGGCGCGAAGGGCATCGACGGGAAAGACGGCGCAACGGGCGTCGATGGAAAAGACGGAATCAACGGTGCCGACG
>CAUZBV010000297.1:0-5215 GCA_963578115.1 Myxococcales bacterium | reverse complement strand
TTTGTGACCGAAGAGCTCATCCAGTTGGGGCCCGATCGGCCCCCGGGAGAGTTGGAAGACTGGACATCCCGCCTGGTTCGCCGTTACTTTCGGCGCAAATCCGAGCGGAAACCGCTGGTGATGGTCACGGTGATCAAGGACAAAAAACTATGAAGGTTCGCTACATCGGTGGTTGCTACAACCCGGGCGAGTTTCCCGACGTCCAACTTCCGGAGGTGGCGTTTGTAGGACGCTCCAACGTGGGGAAGAGCTCGCTCATCAACCTCTTGGTGGGCCAGCGGCAACTGGCCCGCGTCTCCTCCACACCGGGACGGACCCAAGCCATCCATTTCTTTGGCATCAACGACCGAATGACCTTGGTGGACTTGCCGGGCTTCGGGTTCGCCGCAGCGCCCAAGCGCGTTCGAAAGGCCTGGAAACCACTCATTGAGAGTTACCTCTCGGAGCGGGATTGCCTGCGGGCTGTGTTGCTCTTGGTGGACATCCGACGCGAGCCGGGCGACACGGAAAAGGAATTGGCCGAAGCCCTCATCGAAGCCGGCGTACGCACCATCGTGGTGGTGACCAAGAGCGACAAGGTGTCCAAAACCCGACGACCCAGCCGGATCCAAAAGATTGGGAGCCAGCTGGGCGTGCCGCCCGAGGACGTGATGGCGATCTCGTCGCTCAACCGCGACGGACGAACCGAATTGTGGGATCGGATCCAAAACGATCTGGCGAAATGGTAGGTCAATATGGCAGGCGGTAGTAGCAACAATCCCTTGAAAGTCGTCCTTGTGGCGTTGGTGGGCAACGGGCTCATCGCCGTGGCCAAGTTTGTGGCCTACACCTTCACCGGCTCCAGCGCCATGTTGGCCGAGGCGGTGCACTCAGTAGCCGACACGGGCAACCAGGTCTTGATGGTCCTGGGCATCAAGCGGGCCCAAAAACCTCCGGACCAGCAGCATCCCTACGGCTATGGCAAGGAGACCTACTTCTGGTCCTTTGTGGTGGCCCTCTCCATCTTTGTTCTGGGCTCGGCCTACGCCTTGTACGAAGGCGTCCACAAGCTGCTCGTCCTCAGTCACGAGACCACCGGCGGCGGCATCGAGAACCCCGCCTGGGGCTTTAGTGTGTTGGGCGTCAGCCTGCTGCTCGAAGGGGCCGTTTGGTTGGTGGCCATCAAGGCGTTCTGGGCTACCAAGGGCGTCCGAACACTCCGAGTGGCGTTTGCCGAAGGTCGCGAAGCCTCACTCATCACGGTGCTCTTTGAAGACACGGCCGCCGTGCTGGGCTTGTTGGTCGCGTTAATTGGCTTCGGCTTGACGGTCGTCACGGGCAATCCCATCTACGACGCGGTGGCCACCGTGCTCATCGGCGTCATCCTCTTTGTCGTGGCCGTCTTCTTGGGCGCCATGACCAAGAAACTGCTCATCGGCCGAGGGGCCAACCCAAGCCAGGAAGCCGCCATCGAAACCATCGTGTTGGCGGTGGATGGCGTGGAATCCATTGTGGAGATCAAGACCCTGCACATGGGGGCGGACTACATCCTACTCAACCTGGGCATCGCCTTCCGGCGTGATCTACAAACCCAACAACTGGAAGCGATCATCGACCGTATTGAGCGGGACGTCAAAGCCGAAGTACCGACGGTCCAACGCATCTTCATCGAGGCGGATTCCTTTCGGCGAAGGGCCGACGAAGCCGACTCGCCGGATGTGGTCCCCGACAACGACGAAGAGGATGCTCGGTGACCTTCACGGTGTCACCGGCCACGCTCCAAGACCACCCCGAGATGGTCCAATTGGTGGCACAGGCTGCCCACGACCCCCTCTCGGCCGACCCGCTCCGCAAAGCATTCGAACGACCCCAAGCACACATACTCACCTGTCGAGACGAGGGAGGCGCGTTGGTCGGCTACTCGCTCTACTGGGTGGTGGCGGATGAAACGGATATTCACGGCGTGGTGGTGGATCCAAACCAACGCCGCCGAGGGATCGGCTCCCGGCTTATTCAACAGGTAATTGCCCACGCCCAATCGAAGGACTGCGCCCACATTGGTTTGGAACTTCGGAAAAGCAACACGGGGGCGCTTGCATTGTATCGCTCGCTAGGCTTTGAATCGGTAGGAACACGCACGGACTCTTACCGGCTGAGCCACGAAGGTGCGGTGCTCATGCGGCGAATGCTCCAAGGGAAAACCACGGGTGTATAACCAATACTGCTCCTCGGTGACGCGCAACGTCCGCTTGAAGGGCGCGTATTACGTGTTGACCTTGGAGTACACACCCACCGCCGACCACGGCGAGGTGGTCCCCGGACAATTTGTCATGATGCGCCCTCGCCTGTCCGGCGGTCCCTTGCTGCCCCGACCCATGTCGATTCTCGAATGGCGAGAGAAGCCCGGTGGCAAGGCGCAATTGGACATCTTCTACAAGGTGCACGGCGCAGGCACCGACCTGATGACCACCCTGACCGTGGAACACCAAGTGGATCTCTTGGCGCCTTTGGGCAACGGGTTTCCCGACGAGATCGCCGGCCCTGTGCTGCTCGTGGGCGGCGGGGTGGGCATTCCGCCGCTGGTCAATTGGGCGAGAGAACTGCATCAAGACTACGAACCGGGCAGCATTCACTATTTCGTGGGCGGCCGGACACACAAAGACATCTTCTTCGATCGGCAATTGGAGAGGCTGCGTTGCAAGGTGCACGTGGCGACCAACGACGGATCCCGAGGCCATCACGGCTTCGTCACCGGGCCACTGGAAACCGTACTCACCGGGCTGGACGCTTCGCCCACGGTGCTGACCTGTGGCCCCATGGCCATGATGCAAGCGGTGGCCAAACTCTGCGAAACCCATGGCGCGACCTGCCTCGCGTCGTTGGAGGCCTACATGGCCTGCGGGTTCGGCGTTTGTTTGGGCTGTGTCGTCCCAGACAAAACCGGCGACTTCATCCGCTTGTGCGTGGATGGCCCGGTCATGGACACCTCGATGGTGGATATCCATTCGGAGTACCTGGGAGGTCTCGGTTGACGGACATGACCACCGGTTTTGGCAAGGTCCAATTGCGCAATCCCATCATGACAGCGTCCGGTTGTTTCGGGTACGCCAAGGAGTTCCACGGCCAAGTGGACTGGAGCACCATTGGCGGTGTGGTCACCAAAGGCATCTCCCCCGCCCCGCGGGAGGGAAACCCACCACCACGGATCTACGAGACCCCCCAAGGCATGCTCAACGCCATCGGGCTGCAGAACGTGGGGGCCGACGGGTTCTTGACCGAGAAACTCGACTACCTGCGCGAAATCGACTGCAAGGTGATGGTGAACATCTACGGTAAGACCGTGGAAGAGTACGTGGAGGTGACGGAAAAGCTCGGGGATGTGGACGGCGTGGACGCCGTAGAAGCCAACCTGAGCTGCCCCAACGTGGCGGCGGGCGGCATCGAGTTCGGCACGACCATCGAGGGGATCGAACACATCACCATAGCCATGCGTGCAGCGACAAAGAGCACCTTGGTGGTCAAACTCTCGCCCAACGTGTCCAACTTGGGCGAGCTGGCCAAAGCCGCCGAGGCCAGCGGCGCGGATGCAGTGAGTCTCATCAACACGCTCCGGGGCATGGCCGTAGACATCCAACGCCGCAAGCCCATTCTCCAAAATCGATTCGGGGGCCTGTCGGGGCCGGCCATCAAGCCGGTGGCCTTGGCGCAGGTCTTTCAAACCTATGAGGCCGTCACCATCCCCATCGTCGGTATGGGCGGCATCATGACGGGCAGCGACGTCATTGAATTCCTCATGGCCGGCGCGTGCTGTGTGCAAGTGGGCACAGCCAACTTCATCGATCCCCAAGCGTCCCAAAAGATCGCCACGCAAGTGCAGGAATGGTGTGAGCACCAGGGTGTCGAAAAGGTCGACGAGATCATCGGCGCCCTTCATTCGCGGTCGTAGCTTTCTATTCAGGTGCCCCTTTGGTAGGGTTTCGGCAGTTCCTACACACAATGGAGAAAATGCATGAGACGGCACACGTTATGTTGGGCGATGTTTTGGGCCATGGTGTTGACCTCGACCGTCTGGGCCGGCGTGCCCCAGACCGTGAACTTCAGTGGAAAACTGGACACGAGCGGGGGCAGCTTCTCCGGCACGGCCAACGTGAAACTACGGATGTACGATGTTTCCACTGACGGGACACAACTCTGGACCGAGGACCACACCGTATCCGTGACGAATGGCCGTTTCAACGTGCTCATGGGCACCACGTCACCCATCACAGACTCCCTCTTGGTGGGCACCCGATACTTGGGCATCACCGTGGCGGGGGACAGTGAAATGACACCACGCGTCCTGCTTCAGAGCGTCCCCTATGCCCGACGCGCCGGCCTGGCGGACAACGCCACGGCTTTGGGCGGAAACGCCGCCAACCAGTACGCCACCCTCAGTGCGTTGGGGACGGTAGCCACCACGGGAAGCTACACCGATCTAACGAACGAACCCTGGGCAGCCAATTCGACGACGATCACGTTGGAAGGAGGCAGCACATTCACCTACGGATTGGAACATTCCGGCCCCATGCGGATCACCGGAGACAACGGCTTGACCAACGTCTGGATGGGTGGACTCAATAACACCCCCAACCTTGGACAAGTCACGGTCAACAACGAAGCGGGAGAGGCTCGCGCCGGCGTGTTTGCCTACTCCTCGGGAGGCGGCGTTGTCGTCGCGCGTGGACTCAACGGCAAGATGAACTCGGCGCTGTGGTACTACGGTCCCAGCCCCGACCATGGTTTGCTGGAGCTCTACGACAACACCGAGACCGCTCGGGTAGCCCTCAGTGTCCACAGCTCCAACGCCGGGCAATTGCGTATCTACGGGCCCAGTGGCGAGATGAACGTCGGCCTATGGAATCAAACCGGGAACGAAAACAACGGAGCGCTTCACCTCTATGATGACAGTGCCACCGCACGCGTGTCATTGACGACCGGGAGCAGTGATCAAAATGCCGGACGCCTTTCCTTAACGGGGAAAAATGGGAATCAGAATACCTACTTGGGGTACTACGACGACAATCCCAACCACGGCATGCTCACCCTCAATGATGACGCCGGCACGGCCGCGGTGCGGCTCACCGCCGACAGCAGTACAAACTCCGGCAAGCTGCAATTGTACGGACGCAACGGCAAGATGAACTCGGCGTTGTGGTACTACGACGCCAGCCCCGACCATGGCTTGCTGAAGCTCTAC
>CAUZBV010000296.1:0-5217 GCA_963578115.1 Myxococcales bacterium | reverse complement strand
CGCAAGGCCTTTGAAGAGGCGAGCGGCTATCAATTGCAGGCGTTCTTTGAACAGTGGGTGAAGCGACCAGGGCATCCGGAGTTCAACATCTCTTGGCGCTGGGATGCGGTTGGAAAGCAAGTGGAGTTGCATCTCAAACAACAGACGACTGCACCCTATGATGTCCGTGTTCCAGTTCGGGTCACCGGCAGCTTTGGGGCGCGGACATGGTTGGTCCATGTGAACCGGAAGGAACATCGACCCACTTTTTCGTTGCCGTCTCGGCCGCAGATGGTGGAGATGGATCCCGACGGCACCCTCTTGGCCGACATTTCTGTCGACAAGCCCTTGCGCGAACGCCTGTTTCAGTTGGAACACGGAACGAGCGCTCACAGTCGGGCACGAGCGGCCCGATCGCTGGAGGCATTGGAAGGGACCAACACGGATCGGGCGGTTCAAGCGCTGGCCGCGAAACTCGCTGATGAACAAGAATTTCATGCGGTTCGTGCCCGCGTCGCTTCGGCTTTGGGGGATCTGGATGTGCCTGCGAGCACCACAGCTTTGCTGGCCGCATTGACGTCCAAGGATCATCGTGTGCGACGCGCGGCCGCTACCGCTCTTTCCCGGCCCACCGGCAATAAATCGGTTCACAAAGCGTTGCGCAGGGTTTTCAAGACCGATCGCAGCAACAAGACGGCCGGGGAAGCGCTGCTTTCCTATGTGGCTTCGGGGGGGGCGAATGCCTTGAGCCTCTTGAAACAAGGCCTGAGGCGGGGCAGCCACATGGAACGGATCCGAAAGGCGGCACTGGAGGGGTTGGTCGACGTGGGAACAGCCGCTGCATTTCGAGTCCTACTGGCGGAAACAAAGTGGGGAAAACCAACGGCGTCACGGTCGAAGGCTGCTGAGATGTTGGGCGACTTTGGGGAAACGAAGGAGTCGTTTCGTACCCAGGCACGGAAACGGCTGGAAACCCTCCTGCACGACGCGCGGTATTGGGTGGTGCATTCGGCGATTAAGGGATTGCAACAATTGGGGGATTCGGAGGCCATTCCCGCGCTGAAAGAGATGCGACTCCGTGCGAGCAGTCGTCGCCACATACGGCAATGCGACAAAGCCATTCAAGCGCTACGCCCGGTACAAACACCGAACACAGGGGCTGCGGTTCGTGACGAGATCGACTCCTTGCGAGCACGAACGGATCAACTGGACGAACGAATTCAAACCCTCGAAGGAAAAGACAAGTAGCCTCACGGTTCACTGCTCAGTGCAAATAGGGCGGGGGGTCGTCGTCGTCCTCGCGGGGGACGATCCGTAGGTGGTTGGCGCGTCTGCGTTTTTCCCCACCCTGGAGTTTGTCGAGGACTTTGCCCGGACGCCAATACCCCGTTGTGAGAAGAAGACCCATGAGGATTCCGCCCAAGTGAGCAAAAATGGCCACGCCCTGATTGCCGAGGAAGCTCAACAGATCAAAGGCCACCGCGATGAGGATGAAATGGCGGCCCTTGATGGGGAGTACCATGCCATAGAGTACGCGGTCGTCGGGATGGTATACAGAGAAGGCGGCCAGCAACCCAAGTACCCCCGCCGATGCCCCCAGGACGATTCCTCGCGACCAGTAGACATGAACGAGAGTCTCCAGTGCGCCGCCAGCGATGGTGCACAGGAGCCAAAAGATCAAAAACCGTCTTGGCCCCCATCGCCTTTCAAAGATATGACCAAAGAAGTAGAGACCGATGAGGTTGCCGGCGAGATGGAGGGGCGCACCAAATCCGATGCCCCCGATGAGCATCATGGCCAAGAAGGCCACCACCCAAAACATGATGGGTTCTTGCCGCGCCCAGGGGGATTTGTAGAGCCGCATGAACCCATAGATGACGCCAGCACAGACAACCAGATCCAGCACGGGGGCCTGCCCGATCTCGTGAAACCATGCATAGGTGGCGAGCATCCACACGCTGCTTCCATCGATCACGGCATCGGGGTTTAGGTACAGGTTGTTGGTCAGCCATTGAATCGATTCGGAGTACTTGAGCGCACATGCTCCGACGCACACGGCGTAGATGCCGGCATTGAGCACCATGATTTTGCGAACCATCGGCGTAATGGGCACTCGAAGGGAGCCTTGGGAGGTATCGTAGTTCAAGCGGGTCTCCGTTGGATTCGTGATTCCAACTCCTCCCCGTGATTATCCACGGGAACGGGTCCGCGTCAAAGACTACTGAGGTCGCTCTTTGGGATCAGAATGATGAGTCGTCTTTACGTGGGTTCGAATCTGGCGGCGCTCTGCGGTAGGATGATGTGAATGCGTTGGATTGCGATCGGAGTTGGATTGGTTCTGGGTGTGGCTGCTGCCCACGGTGGCACTTATGACCGTTTGGGGGCCTATGAACGTGAAGCGGTGGATGAGGTCCTGGCCAAGCACGTGTTGGCGATCGATCCGAGCCCTGGCGACAAAAGGATTGGTTCCATACAGATTGTCAATTTAGAGGTCTTTTCCGAGAAAGACGGGTTTCTAGAGTGGTTCAACATTTTCCACCGAACCACGCGCGATGAGATTATCCGTCGAGAGCTGCTCTTCCGCACCGGAGCGATGTGGAACCAAGAATTGATCGACGAGACGTTGCGGAACATACGCGATCCCTTTCTCTCCAATGTGGTGGTCATTTTGCCGGTCAAATCGACCACGGCCGGTGTGGTGGATGTGTTGGTCGTGACACGGGATGTGTGGAGCTTGCGCCTCAATTCAAACTTTCAAATCCATGATGGCGTTCTCCGATTGCTGAATTTGTCCATCGCAGAAAACAACCTTTTCGGGTGGCGGAAGACCGCGTCTATGCGCTTCAACATGGACCAAGGGATCTTTTGGATCGGCCCACACTACTCGGACCCCAACATCGCGGGGACCCGGTTGAAGCTCTACTCAGACTTTAGCACCATATTCAATCGCGAGACGCAAGCCTACGAAGGAACCAGCAGCAATGTTCATTTAACCTACCCGCTGTGGAGCTTGGCGTCCGTTTGGGCGGGCAGCGCAAAATTTAGCCATACGGACTATATTTCCCGTCGCTATGTGGGCAGTGACGCGGTCCTTGAATATGAAAATCGCGGATTCAATGTGGTGACCCGGGGATTGGCCTCCATTGGACGATCGGTCAAACACCAATTTAGCCTGACTCATCGCTTGATCGACTTTGAGAGTGCCTTGGTCCATTCCGCCGATCCGACCGTATGGAACGCTCCGAATTCTCGGCGCGAGTCCGAGCTGATTGTTGGGTATCGTTTGTACACCCCCCAGTGGATGGAAACCCGCGATGTGGACACGTTTGATTTTCGCGAAGACTACCGGGTGGGCCCCGACGTGTCGGTCTCCATTGCACGAGCGTTTGAGTTCTTGGGTTCCAACGAAGAGTACACTGGGCTCTCTGCAGCAGCGTCCTGGATGTTCGCCTTGCCGAAAGAGGCTTTTATACGGTTGAAAGGCTCTTGGTATGGCCGTCTCCAAGACGGTGCTTTGTTTGACCATTCCCTGGGAGGGTCCTTCTATGGCGTGAGTCCTCGACTGGGACGGTACGCCCGTTTGATCACCCGCTTCAAAGTGGGTGTCCGCCTCGAAAACGGATCGGGAAACTTGGGCTATCAACTGGGGGGGGAGAATGGGATGCGTGGATACAGTATCGGCGCGTTTGAGGGAGAATCCTACCTTCTGGGACAGCTTGAGATGAGGACTATGCCGCTTCACATGGGATTCGTCCGCTTGGGTGGGGTGGTGTTTTGGGATATGGGCCATGCAGCGGCAAAGTTCAGCGAACTCGATCCCCATCACGACGTAGGCGTTGGGTTTCGACTTCTCATTCCTCAGGCCAATCCCTATGTCTTGCGCGCAGACTGGGCGTTTGGACTTCAGGGAAACGAGGCGGGTTGGCCCGGCCGCTTCAGTTTTGGGTTTCAACAGGTTTTTTGAGCCCCACCGACGGTCTCTTAGGGTGCAGAGGAGGGTTCGGGAACGCTTGGCTCGTCGTCTGGCTTCTCCGGCCTATCTTCTGTGGGCTCCTTCGGTTGGACCGAGTCCTCCCGTGGTTCTTCGACCGGCTCCGCCGAGTCGTCCGACGCTGGGGGAGGAGCATCTGTGGGGTTTTCTGCGGACTCGGGTGTCGTTGCCACGTCGTCGTTGGGAGTCCAGTTGTGCCAATCGATGGACGTGGTTTGGACGTTGGTCGGGTCCCGGGTGAACATCACTTTGTCCTTTCCGTTGATGACCAGCATACATTGAAACATTTCCTCACTATGTTGGCAGTGATACGAGCGGAGAAATGTCTCTAGGATGGCCCAGCGCTCTGGCCAAGGGGCCACTCGATCCAGGATCAAGATCACGTGGAAGTCCAAGTAGCTTCGCTCGTCGAGGATTCGCTGCACCAACGAGACTGTCCTGAAGCGGTTGTTTTGCATGGCACTCTCGAGGATCCCCAGGCCTTTGGCCCATTTCTCCAGATGCTGCAGGTCGGTCAATTTCCGCTTCATGACCTCTTGAGCGATCTGCTGCGATGTGGTCCGATCCGGAACGGGGTGTGTCGGCGCCACAAACGCTCGCGGGACCGCCCATTCATGAGGATGGTCGCCGTTGAAGTCCACCATCAAGCGATGCAGCGCACTTCCGGGCGATGTGGTCGTCTGTTCTGCGCCCAAGTAG
The DNA here is from genome assembly GCA_963578115.1 of Myxococcales bacterium. Taxonomy (GTDB): domain Bacteria; phylum Myxococcota_A; class UBA9042; genus CAUZBV01. The sequence continues at coordinate 548 of CAUZBV010000296.1, read as the reverse complement.
GTGGCTGTTTTCGTCTCAAGCAGTCGGGTGCCGCACAATCGACAATACGTGGCCTCGCTAACAACAGCTTGGGGGTAATTGTGGAGCGCCCAACCGACCAGGATGGCGGATACGGCACCAATTAGGAAGATGATGAATCCACCAGTTCTCATGGGAGTGAAGTGCCCCTCGTCGCCGTGTTGTCCAACCCTGTGGTGTGGAGTTGAGTCCCTAAACCAATAGCGATGTTCGAAAATCTAGCGGAAATGTGCCCGGGCTACAAGACCCGAGGTTGGACGGATGGCGCGGCGGGATCGGGGCAACCTGTCTTGCTTCATGTCAGGGAGTGAGATCTGACGTTGAGGTTCCATTCAGGTATGCTGTGCTTATGTGCGGTTTTGTCCCCAGGTTCGTACTGGTTGTGATTTTGTTGAATGCGGCGTGCAGTCGATTCGAGTCGGTCGATTCGCCGGACGTGCCGGTGTCGGACCCGGGGGATGTCCCTCAGCTTAAGAATTTGTGCAAGGGTGTGTCTTGTGAGTCGAGCGATCTGCCCCCCTGTTATTTTG
>CAUZBV010000295.1:0-5244 GCA_963578115.1 Myxococcales bacterium | reverse complement strand
CCGCCGGCGCCTTCGAGACGGCCCGATGAGTCAAAGTCCAGGTTGCCAGACGCGGATGCGCTGGTCTTGATCCCGCCGTCGTCACGCGAATAACCCACGTTGCCGCCCACTTGGCCCTCGGCGACGTTGCCCGTGGCGCCCACGGTCGTGCTCTCTTTGATGGAGTAATCATCGCCCATTCGTGTTTCGGTCGACCGGGTGCCCGACGCGCCCACGGTTCCGTCCACGTTGGCGGTGACGGTGCCCGACGAGGTGCGTGTGGTGTCGCCTTCGGTGGTACTGCTCGAGTGGGTGGCCGATCCCCCGCTGAGGTTGGCGCTGGCGCTGGTGGAACGACCCGTGCCGCGCACGGTGCCATCGGCGTCGGTGGAGGTGGTCCGCTCTTCGGTGGAGGCCACCAGCGATCCCCCGCTGAGGGTCACGCCTTCTTTGTTTTCGATGCTGTGCCCCTCCACCGCGGAGATGATCCGAGTGCCATCCGGGAGCACGATGACGATGTCGTCCGTGTCGTTTTGCGCTGCGCTATCTTGCTTGAGCTGAAGGGCGGGTTGCGAGCCCTTGCCGCTCTTCATCTTCGCGCTGACATCGTGGGGTGCGCCGGCTGCCGCAACGGGTTCACCCTCGCCACCTGCCGTGGCAAACACATCTACGCGTTCCATGGAAGCATCAACGAGCGCCAACACTTCCTTGCCATAGGCTGTGGAGGCGTTGTGGGTGCGGGCCACATGAAGGACGACTTGCTTGTCTTCGGCAGTGGGATGACTCTTCAGGTATTTGCGCGCGATTCGGGACAGCTCCACCTTGCCCAGCGTGACGCCTTGGTTGTGCTCGGCGGCGGATTGGAGTTGATCGCCTTGTTCCGGTACGCGCTCCACCGCCACCCGCTCCCAGGCCTTCAAGTCTTCGGCCCAGCGCGTGCGCTCGGCGTAGGCTCGAATGCTGGACTCTCGGATCCCCAGCGCCTTGGCGGTCGCGCTGCCCGCGAGCTCCTTGGCGGTGGCAGTGGCCGCCGCCGACGGCGACTCGGGTTTGTGGATGTTCTCCGCTTGTTTCTCTTCGATGGCCGCCCGAAGATCGCGGAAGAGGGCCATCTTTTCCACGTCCGCTTCGTTGAGGAGGCTCGTCGCGAGCAGCTCTTGGTTCTCTTGGGCGATGCTAGCCGCAGACGCGTTGCCCGAGTCCATCACCGTCTTCCACAGCTTGCGGGCTGCATGCACACGGGCGGTCATGTCATTCAAGTCCGCCTTGGACAGGCCCGCTTGGTCGCGCGCTCTCTTGCTGCTCTTCAGGGCGTCGATGGACCAACCCGCGGTCGCTTGGAACTTGCTGGCGTAGCTGGCCGGCACCTGCGAGGAGGTCCCGAGCTCAGACGGCCGCACGTTTCCGCCGGTCTCCACATGGCCGATGGCGTCCATAATTCTGTTGATCAAGTTGTTGATCTCGGCGGGTGTTCGAACGGCCCCGCTGTCGGGTTCCAGCTGCACCGCTTTGCTCTGCACTGCCTTGCCCTTGCCACTGTCGGGTTCCAGCTGCACCGCCTTGCTCTGCACCGCCTTGCTCTGAACCGCCTCGCTCTGACCACTGCCGGGTTCCAGCTGCACCGCTTTGTTCTGCACGGCGTCCGTGGCTCTCGCGGCAACTCCCCTGGAAGCCGCCTGCGGGCGTGCCATTTCTATCCAATAATAGAGTTGGTGAATTGTGCCGAAGTTATCGCCATCGGCGCGGCTAATGTTCTCCAAGCGGGACTCTTTTGTGATTGGGTTCCTCGTCATGGACTCAAGGCCGGTGGAGTTTTCCACCACGAAAAGAACGCCTCCGGTGGGCGTGAAGGTTACATGGGTGGTGTAGGAGCCGATCATGTGGGTGGTCAGAGAGGCCTGGGCCGCCTCTCTCGCGAACTCTAGGACTCCGAACGAATAGGGGTGCTCGTCGTTCCCCGTGGCATAGAAGTCTTCCCGCGCCTTGTCCGCACCCTCGTCCATGCGGACTTGCTTGGTCATTTTCGAGTCTGGGCCAAATTTTACATATTCGGGTACGCTGACGTCGTTGGTCGCATATGCCTTGAAGAGGTCCAGCGGTCCGAGGCTGTGATCGCCCTCCGTATAGCCCGCCAACCTCGTTTTCAACTCTTGATACTTGGCGCTCCCAGCCCCAGCCGGGCTCTGAGCGGTGCCGCCGGCGGGCTCTCTTTGGATGGCTCGTTGGATGGTCGCCTCGCTCTTCCCACTGCCGGCCATCTCGTCCAGCAGGCCTTCCGCGTTTTTGCCCTGGACTACCAGTTCGGCCACCATGTCGGCGTGTTGTTCGTATTGGTCGCCTACTTTCCCCACGCCGCCTTTGAGGCTGACGCCGGCGCGCTGCTGGACGATGTGGGCCGCTTCGTGGGCGGACGTGTGCAGGTCCGGGCTGTCGGCGAAGGCCACGTCGTTGCCCGTGGCGTAGGCCTTGGCGCCAATGGCTTTGCTGGCGTCGGCGGCCGCACCGCCCGTGTGTGCTTGGACGTTGCTGACGTCGTGTTTGCCAAAGGCACCTTGGATGGTGTCCAGGTGAGGCAGCTTGCCACCCGAGCCGGCGACGCCTTGGGCGGCGGCGGCTTGGACATCGGGCTCTGATGGAGCGTTGGGGCCGGATTCCTTTCGTTGGGTACGACCTCCCACGGCACCTCCCGTGGCACCGCTCCCCCCTGTCCTTACGGCATTGCTCGCCGCGCCTTTAGAAGCAGGCCGTCCTCCTCCTCGGACGGCTTTGTACCGGTCTTCAAACCATTGGAGAGCCCTTGCCACGCCCTTCAATTCGTAACGGACGTCGCTGTAGCCGACAAAGTTAACGATCGTGGTAAAGTCGCTGTCATTGGCGGTTCTCAAAAGCATGAAGATTTCAACTGTCGCCCAGGGTAGGGTCAGGCCCTCGCAGAGCCATTGGACAATCTTTGCCCTGTCGGACACCCCCATCTTCGGGTAGGCGTGTTGGGCCAAAATCTTTTTCACCCGATCCCAATCGGCACCGTCAAGAGCGTCCGTGAGACGTTTGTATCCAGCGACCGCATCGCCACCGGCGCATTGGGCCACCAGGTAGGCGGCATCCGCCGGGCGCGTTGTGAAGACATCGGCGGTCATCTCCTCATTCCACTCGAGGTATCCGTCACAGCACTTGTTGACGATCGACGCCAGGTCGGTTTTGGCGGCGCGCCCATAGTAATTGTTTTTGAGAAAGGACAGCAGCAGTGTCGCTTCGGCACCGCCGATGTCACTCATCAAGGCATAGGCGCCGCCCGACCCATTCACGACGATCTCCAGGTCGCCCGCCTGTGCCGAAGCCAAAAGCACTTTCAGGATTCCAATCTCGTCATTATCGCGCGTGTTTCCTCGCAACATCCCGTGGATGAGGCGAATACGCTCGGCCGTGCTCTTCAGTTTCAATTGTCCCAGCGATGTCTGGGTGGCTGCACGGGCCGCATCGTCATCCATGACCTCGCGGCTGCTATCCATGGAGGGATGCAGGCTCTTGTCGCTCGTTTGGTCCAGCATGCTCATGTTGTCGGATTGGGTCGTGTCGCCCTTAAGGGCGGCTGTGTCGCCGGATTCGTCAGTCGCGTACGGCCCCTGGCCGGCGAGCCCTTCGTTTGCCAGTGCTTCCGCTCGCTCCCAGGTGTCGGCCCGTTCGGCGGCCATGTCGGCATCCATCATATAGGTCATGGCGATGTCCATGACGTCTTGCGGGGTCCAGTGCACCGGCAGCCCCAGACGCTTGGCCATGATTGGCATCATTTCTGTTGTCGCCGCGTCAAAAACCGGTCCCATCGCCATGAAATCTTTATGGAAGTCGGCGATGCTGGCGTTCGGCATGTGGGCGTACAGACTGTTGAATACCCAGGCCTCCGCCCGCGGCAGGTCGTAGCGAATGTGCGCTTGCATGCACACCACCATCGCCTGGGTTGCCGCCAGCACCTGGGCGGCGGCTTTGCCACCCTTTACCGCCGTGCCAATACCGCCGGGCAAGTAGTCTTCCAGGCCCCCCTCATCGGCCAGCTCGTAGACCTCTTGGGCGGAAGCGCAACTCTCAAAGGCCTTTTTCCAGTGTTCTTCCACATAACCACCGGCTTCAAAGGCTTTGAAGTTGTCCTCGTACAATTTGTCGAAGTACAGCACACACGCGCCCACATAGGAGGGGTAATAGTAGCTGCCACCCTCCATGAGACGGATCTCGTTTTTGCTGACGATCTCGTAGACCTGGGCAAAGAAGTACCGGAAATCGGTGACTTTGCCGTTTTTGCCGAGCATGGAGGCGGCCCGCGCCCCTTGCTGTGTCTTCACCGCTTCGGAACCCGCCAAGCGTTTGTCATAGACTGCCCGGTCTTCGATGATCCCGGTGTTCACCGGCGTTTTACTGCGTACCGGGGGCAGGGGATTTCCACGAAGATTTCCCGACGCTTCCCATTCACTCTGACCTTGCGCACCCGGCGCTTGGGGCCCCGCCGCGTCGGCCGCACCCTCGGGCTCTTCCTCCATCTGTACGGCTTTGCTCTGCACCGCCTCGCTCTTGCCACCGCCGGCCATGGTATCCAACAGGCCCTCGGCGCTCTGGCCGGCCACCACCGCGTCGGCCACCGTGTCGGCGTGTTGTTCGTAGGAGTCTCCTGCCTCACCCACGCCGTCTTTGAGGCTGACGCCGGCCCGTTGCTGGACGATGTGGGCCGCTTCGTGGGCCGCTGTGTGCAGGCCCGGGCTGCTGCCAAACGCGATGCTGTTACCGCTGGCGTAGGCTTCGGCGCCCATGGCTTTGCTGGCGTCGGCCGCCGCGCCGCCCGTGTGTGCTTGCACGCCCGTGACGTCGTGTTTGCCGAACGAGGTCTGAATGGCGTCCAGGTGGGGTAGGTCGCCGCCGGAGCCCTGCGTGCCTTGGGCGGCCAGGTCGTGGATGTCTTTCTTTTGAACGCCGGCCCCTTTCATTTGAAGGGGATCGGCGCTGGGTCGGAGCTTGGCTTGTTGGGCCTCAAAGCCGTCGGCCCCATTGGGGCTCAACGCGGCCATCTGCTCCACAAAGCTCTTGCCTTTGAGCTGCACACGGATGCGGCTGCGGCTGCCGCTGCTGGAGCTTTGCTTTGGGGTCGTTTCTGCCGAGGACTCGCTGGACTGCTCGGTTTCCTGCGTACTCTCGGGGGTGTTTTGCTGCTCCGTCGACATGGACCGGCATTATATTGTATGGGGCCCAAACCAACAACGGCTAATGTGGCAAATCACCGCG
>CAUZBV010000294.1:0-5258 GCA_963578115.1 Myxococcales bacterium | reverse complement strand
TCGATGAAGGGAGCGACGTGCGCTAGCCACTGCTCGGAGTTGAGCTCCTCATGCAAGGACGCGATGTGGAAATAGCGGTCGCACTCGGTGATTCCAGCAGGACAGAAGAGGGTGTTGTGCCGTATATGCATCGCCATGCCACCAGCGACGGTGGCTTTCCACAGCGCCCGTCGGATGTCCGCGGGCGTGTGCCCGTTGATGTTGCCCGGCAGGTCCTCACTCCAGTTGTCGTTGTTGGACGCCGGAACGCCATCGCCCGGCGCGTAGGCGGCCTGGATGTCGATCATTTTGGAGTTTCGGCCCCCCTTGCTGTTGTAGGTTTGCCCCGTCATTTTCAGGTTGCCCGATCCGGCGCCATACCGACTCGATACGGGGTGCCCATACGGGTCCAAACTCTTGACTTTGTTTCCATACCAATTAACCCAGGCCTGGTCCCGGTATTCTATGAGATCAATGCCGGAGTTGAAGAAGACCGAGGGAAAACCGCAGAGGCGCGCCACAGTGTACCGGATGAGCAGCTTCTCCTGCGGTGATTTTGGACCAAAAGACGGTTTGCCCGAGTCATCGGTGTAGAGCATGATGTCCACGCCCAGACCGCGCTCCGTTAAGATCTCCATGCGTTTCTCCAAGCGCTTCCAACGGCCCAAATGCATGGTCTGGCCGCCCACATTGTCGAAGGCCTTGTCGTTTTCGGAGATCCGGAAGTTGAGCAAATGCATGTTGTTGTCTCGTACAAAATCGGCCATGGCCGTAAACGTTGGGGCCGGTGCTTCCTCCAGCATGGCGTTGACGAACACCCCGATGGGTACGGCGTAGGGACCGTCGGAAAAACGCCACTTGTCCGGATGGTTCTTGTCGCGCGCCAAGAAGCCTTTGTGACCCGATGCCACCGCATTAATAGTGCCGTTCTGACCGGACAACGCTCCGGTGGACGAGGACGTCTTATAGGTCCAGTCCCCGATCTTGGTCGGCATGAAGCCGATCTTCCAGGTGTTGTTGCCGTCGTAATAGCCGGGCAGGGCAAGCTTCTTGCCGCTGCCCGTGTGCGTAAACGTGGCCTCAATCTCGACGAGGAATGGGTTGCCTGAATAGTTGCTCGTGGTGAACTTGAGCACCTTGCGACGCCACTTGCCCACCGATCCGGCGGGGACGTCGGGCGGTGGATCGCTGCCGCAGTCCGCTGGGCACGTGTCTGCGTTCTCCCACGCCGCACAGACACCGTCACCGCATACGGAAGTGGTGCCGGGCACCAGGAACTTCCCGGAGCCGGCCAGCTCGTTGCTGCCCGCCGGCGAGACCCCGTAGGCGTGGATGGCTTTCCCTGCGTGTTCGCTCACCTCTGCTGGGGTGAGCGCGATGTGATAGCGATGGGAGCCGTCGGCCTGGCATGCATCGTTGACGGGTTGCTCGTTGGCGGCGTTGGCCGTGGCCGCTTTGAGGAAGGTCCCTTGGTTGGCCGGGCCACCCACATAGAGATGCACTTCGATGGCGTCGCTCAAGCCCAAGAGGCACGTCCATCCGTTGACTATGTGCTCGTCGCCACTCTTCGTCATGCTGTCGACAAAGCCGTGGACGTTGGGGTTGGGATCGCCGAGCGGTCCCGGATTGGGGGGTTCGCCGCAATCTTCGGCGCAGTTGGCGGACGACTCGTCGCCATTGCAGAACCCGTCGCCACAATTCGGCTCTGGCGGTGGGGATTCGCCGCAGTCTTGGGGGCACGTCACGTTGGTTTCACCGTTCAGACACACACCATCCCCGCAGGTGGCAGGAGGGTCGCCGGGAGGGTCCCCGCAATCGGCGGGGCAGGTGAGGGTGGTTTCATCGCCTAAGCACAGACTGTCCCCACACGCGGAGGTATCGCCCGCTCTGAGCGTGTCCACGTGGGCGTCGATCACATCCAGCGTGACTCCGGGGTTGTCGGCTGTGTGGCAAGCAGCGAGCGTAGCGCAACAGAAGATAATTCCGGGCCATCGTGTCACTGGGACCCTCCTTGGGGGGTGTTCAACAAAGCGTGGTCTCCGTGTGGGCGCTTTATGGGCCCCGTGCAAAAGGTTTGTTTGTGTCGTACTTGAAGAGGATGGGTTCGCCCGCGGGCAAGGTGATCTCCAGCGCGGAGAGATCGCCGGTTTGCGGGGTCAGTGAGAGCGCGGCGAGGTGACCCGTGTCATGGTCCAGTGTGATGAGTTGGGCAGGGTTCAAGCTCTTCGGCGCCGCCGTAAAGTCGAAGGTGATTTGTAGGGTGATGTCGTCTTCGTTGTTCATGGGCGCGCTGGCGCTCGGGTGGTGTTGGTTTTGAGCCATTACATAGGGCTCGTCGGTTCCGTCGCGGAAGAAGCCGAGCGCGACGGTTGTTGGGTCACCCGTTGCCTGGTTCACCGCGTAGACAGAGACCAGGTAGGGATCGTCTCCCGCGTTGGGTGCCCAGGGTTCGATTCCGTCGGGGACGTCGCCGGGTGTGCCGGATACCCATCGGACATCGGTGCTGGTGAGCTGCGTGATAGCGGTGCCCAGATTTCGAAGACCGATGTTAATGGATGCGGCCTCCGTCCATAGCGACGTCTTGTTTTGGTTCAGGCCCCCTTTGTTCTGGAAAAGAAGTGGGGTGAGTCCATCATCCGTGTCGCTCTGGGCCGTGGACCAGGTGTGTCCCGTGAAGCCATACAACAATCCCACATAGGCATTCCATCGCAGATCGGCCGCGGTGGGTTTCACAGACTCGGTCGCATCCCAATGAGCGGGCATACTGCGCCAGTAGGGTCGCTTCCACCACAGGCCGAGGGTCCGTACCTGAGCCAACAAGGCGTACGCTTCGTCGTCAAAGGCGCTCGATTCACTGTGGATCACGTCCACGTTGACGCTCATGGCGTTGGGTGTCAGGGGCGTGACCAGCTTGTCGCCGTCCGCGTGGATGGGCAGAATAACCAAGGCTGCTGGATCCGCGCCTCGAACGGTTTGGATTCCTTTTTCAAGGGTTTCCAATTGCTCCTGCAGGTTGCCCGACAGGTCCACGCCCGAGCCGATATGGTATCCAATTCGTCCAGGCGCGTTGGCCTCCATGCCTCCCAAGATCATGTCGTTGACGGCGCCTTTCCCGTCCTCGTTGATCGAGACCGTCCATCGCAGTAGCGGGTGGTCGGCCACGATCCAGCCCATCAGATCCACCGGCAGACCGTCGGCGGTCAGGTGTACGTAATTGGCCAGAAAGTGATTGAAGTAGTCCTTCACGTCCCATTGGGATGGCGAGCCGATCGCATCGAGGGCGCCTCCGGTCACCATGGGATGGGTTCGGATCCAGGTGATCCCTTTGGTGAGGACGGCGGGGTTGTGCTCGGGGACTGTCCACTCCAGGCTCTCCGGTGGTGTGGGCACGGGTTGGCTTGTGAGTCCTTCGTCCTGTGGGTCCTTCGGGAAGGTCAGCCACCGCTTGTCGCTGGTGTGCTCTTCAAAGGCGGCGAGCAAGGTGAAATCGCCTTTGTGGTCGCCAACCTCCACCACATGCCGGGTCATGCCGGGCCAATCTTGGCCCACGAGCAGCGCGACGGACGTGACAGCGCTCGATTTGCCCAGGTCGATGGTGATGGTGGCGGGCGCCGGTGTGCCCGCGCGCCATGAGGTGTTCGGGTCCCCGTCTACGGCGCTCTGGGGCGTGTATGAGTTCACAAAGTGCGATGCTGTGGTGAATTTGTTCAGCGCGATGTTGCTCACTTTTCCTGCATCACCGGTTTGGGTGCCCATGATCTGAATCTCGCGCCAGGACACGCTGGCGGGTCCGTCGAGGGTTTGGATTCGAACGTATCGGACACCGATGGGAATGGACGTCTTCGCGTTGTACGGCTTGTACCAACCGGGGACCATCCATTTGTAAGAGGATGGCGATTCGGACGGCGAGGGCGTGTCGGAGTTCGCTGCGCAGGCCGATGCGCACACCAGCGCAAAACTGCACGCGAGGAAGACCCAGCGACGACGTGTGTTGCACTCGGTCTGCACGACTCTGGTTTTTTGCTGACGATGGGTCATGGGATACCTCATGGCAGTTTGTGTTTGCCCGATTGGGTCAACAGATGGTTTCCGTTCTGCACGGGCGAGATCCCGTGCACATAGACGGCTTTGCCCGAATGGGCGCTGAGTTGGGCCGACGTGAGCGGGATGGTGAATCGGTGGGAACCGCCCGCTTGGCACTCCGTATTCACCGCCGCTTCGTTGCCGTTGTCGGCGGTGACGCCTTTGACGATGGTGCCTTGGCCGGCGGGGCCGCCCACATAGAGGTGTACGTCGATGGAGCCTGTCCATCCGATATGGCAGGCCCAGCCGAACACTTTTCCATTGGTTACTCCGTCGACATACCCTTTTAACTGTTGGTTGGGATCCGGCGGTGATGCTCCTCCAACGCCAATGCCAACGCCAACGCCTCCACCGCCGGGCAAGTGGTGGTCACCAGATTTGGACAAGAGCAGGTTTTCGTTGTTCACGGGCGAGATCCCGTGCACGTAGATGGCCTTGCCTGCGTACTTGCTGAGCTCCGCGTCCGTGAGCGGTATGTGGAAGCGGTGCGACCCGCCGGCCTGGCAGGCATCATTGACACCCTGCGCGTTGGCCAGATTGGCGGTGGCGCCTTTGACGATAGTACCTTGGCCCGCGGGACCGCCCACGTAGAGGTGTACGTCGATGTGGCCGGTCCAGCCGAGATGGCAGGCCCAGCCGGTGACCGTTTGTTGACCGTCAATGACCTTTACCCCGCCGACGAAGCCTTTCAGATCGTTGTTGGGGTTGGGCGGCTCGACGGGCGGTGCCCCACAATCCACTGGGCAGTTGTTGGAGGACTCGTTTCCGTTGCAGTTCCCGTCACCACAGGAGGGAGCGGGTGCCTCACAATCCTGTGGGCAGCTGTTGAATGACTCGGTTCCATTGCAACTCCCATCACCGCATGTCGGGTTGTTCCCGGTGCACACACAGCAGACGTTGGGGTTTTTGCTTCCGGGGGCGCCGCAAAAGCCGCCGTTGCTGCCGAGGTTTTGGCAGGCGACTTGGCAACTGGCCACGCCATTCAGGCATCCCGAGCAATCGGCGGGGGGATCATCACCGCCACCCTGCTTGTCGCAATCCTGGGGACACAAGACGGCCGTCTCGGTGCCGTTGCACACGCTGTCACCACACCAACTTCCACAGTCTTGCGGGCAGTTGGCTGTGGTCTCATTGTCAGTGCAGTCGTTGTCTCCACACGCCGCTGTGCAGTCGGCCGGGCAATTGGCCGCGTTTTC
>CAUZBV010000293.1:0-5273 GCA_963578115.1 Myxococcales bacterium | reverse complement strand
TCACCTCTGGACACACTTCAAGGAAGGAGGCGACGCCGACTACGCCTACGAATGCGACGGGCTGGCGCGCTTTCGAGTCAATCTGTTCAAACAAGAGCGTGGGAGCGCAGCGGTCTTTCGCATCATCCCCACAAAGCTCTTTACCATGGACCAGCTCGGCCTCCCTCCCGTGTGTCAGAAGATCTGCGATTTGGAACGAGGCCTGGTGCTCGTCACAGGTCCCACTGGCTCCGGAAAGTCGACCACATTGTCGGCGATCATCAACAAGATCAACGAAACACGGAAACTGCACATCATCACAATCGAGGATCCAATCGAGTTCGTCCATCCCAACCAAGCGAGCATCGTCACCCAACGAGAGACAAAGACCCACACCATGGGATTCGCGTCGGGTCTCCGAGCGGCCCTGCGAGAAGATCCGGACATTGTCCTTGTGGGCGAAATGCGCGACCAAGAGACGATCGGACTGGCTTTGTCCGCGGCCGAGACCGGTCTCTTGGTGTTTGGGACACTTCACACGAACAGCGCGGGGAAGACCGTCGATCGCATCATCAACGTCTTTCCCACCGATGAGCAAGAGGGGATCCGGAGCATCATCGGCGATACATTGGCCTGTGTGCTGGCACAACAGTTGCTGCGGCGAAAAGAAGGGGGACGCGTGGCAGCGTTGGAGATTCTCTTTGGATCGCCGGCGCTGGGCAACATCGTACGCGAAGGCAAGACGCACCAAATTACGAATCTGATCCAACAAGGCAAACGTCGTGGAATGGTCACCATGGACAACAGCCTTGAAAAATTGGTGAAAGACGACACGATCACCCCGGAAGACGGCTACGACAAAGCCATCGACAAAAAAGACTTCCGAAAACGGATGGGCAAGTTGGGCCACGCGGTGGGCTCGCGCGACGACGACGAGGATACACCGGAGTAGGGCTGCCATGTCAGCCCCCGTTTCGAAAATCGTTCATCGCCACAGCCACCGAGCCCTGCCTCACCTAAGTCTGGGAAAGTGGTCCAGCTCCTGAAATCGATGGTAGCATGGAAAGGCCGAAAACACGGCCGCCGGAGAATGACCATGCGACTCTTCTCAAAACTGCGGGCCGGCACGCTGCAGTCGTGCTGCACTCGAGAACAGCAACTCGTCTGGGGCGCTGCTCTGGTGGTCGCTGGAGGCCTCTTGTGGCTCTATCTTGGCCCCCTTCTGGCGCAGGTCGAGCTCTGGGGAGACGGCGAACGGGATCTACTCAAGGCGTGGGCGCTCGCGTACACCGATTGGGGGGGCGACGGTGGGCCCGGCGTGATGTGGGAGTCCGCACAGCCCGACCTGTCTGGCGATGGTCAACCCATGGTCAGTCACCTACAAGACATCACGCTCGGCCCCTTTTGGATCATTGTCGTCAGCCTATTCATTCCATTCGCGGCCGCGGTATCCCACCTCTACACCCTGCATGTGGTGTTGTTCGTTTTGGGGCTGGTTGCCCTCTTCCGGGTGCTCTGGCGCCGATACGGGCTGTGGGAGGCCGTCAGTGCCTGTGTGTTGCTGGCGCTCAGTGTGTTTGTGGCGCGCACACTCCGAGTCGTCTGGCATCCGGCCATGCTTCCCGCGTTCGCTTGTTTTTGGTTCGTCTCCGTCTCTTATGCGTTGAACGCCCAAGACCTTCGGGCGCGGAGTCGATGGCTCTTGGCGGCCTGGGTGGTGCAGGCGGTCATGCTCCAACTCAACTTGGTCGCAGCGCCCTATGGGGCTGTATTGGGCGTGATGCAGCTTCATCACTGGTGGCGTGGTGGATGGCGCGTCTCGCCCTTGTCCAACCTGTTGTGCCTGGGCCTTCTGATCGCGTTGGGTTGGTTTTACCTCCGTGTGGGTCTCACCGTCCTCGAAGGCGATGCGCTCGCAAGCACGGAAGGAGTCCCCGGGGGCCACAGCATCCTCGACACCCTCATCACCATGTTTGGGAGCGCTTGGGTGGAAGGGACAGCGCACGGGGTCAATCACACGGCAACAGGCTGGCTGGTCGCCTTGATGGCTCTCGTGGGCGTCGGGTTTGTTTTTCGTCCCAGCGCCAGCGCTTTTGAGCGTTGGACCGCACTTCAAGTGGTCCTCGGGCTGCTGATCCTTATTCCCACCATGTCCGTCGGGACCTTCCCGCGTTACATCGCGGCCATTGTCCCCGGCACCTTTGTTCTTTTTGCATCGGGCGTCCACTCGTTGCGCTTCCTCTCCCGTTGGATCGCCCCGTGCGTACTGACGCTGGTGTGCGTCTTGAACGTGTTCGACCCGGTACGCGGCGCCTTCTTGCACATCAACACGACCCGCAGCTTTCCGTCGCTCGGCGTGGTCGAACAAGAGGTTCTTTTTCAACGTCTGGAACATGGATACGACATGAATTGGACGGACGTGCGCCAACGCGTCCATGGGCTGGAGATGGTGGCATTGACCAATCGATACGTCTCATTGGCGAGCGGACTGGTGGGCAAAGCGTCCAGTACAACCATTGGCGGGGACCACTTCATCGTCGCGCTGGAAGGCGATTTGCAAACCATCGAAAGCGAACGACAGGATGTCTTCGACGGCGGCACAGGACGAAATGTGGTCATCCATCAGAACCGCCCCCGCTTCGATCACCAGGCCGTACGTTTTCTTGTGGATGATCAACCGTGCGTGGGGACCCTCCCCTACCGTCGGCTCAACCACCAACTGCCCCTCGATCTCATGCACAAGCTCGGTTTTCCACCCGACGCGAGCGAACCAAGCTTTGTGGCAACAACGGTCCAAAACGACGACCGTCCGGAAGCTGCCCAACCGTGCTGGCTCCACGCCATGCCCAATAAGGGAAACGTGTTGACCCTGGTCTTCCCACCCATTGTGGGCGGTCGGCCTTTGACCTTGGCCGTCCTGGGCGATGCGCAGCTCCTCAACGCCGCCGACCAAAACGAGGCGCCCCCGATTCAAGTGGTCGACGCGTCCGGGGTCGCCCAACAACCCCACTTCCTGTCGCGTCCATTCGGTGCATCCTACGTCTTGGTTTCAATTCCGGTTCAAGCGGGCCAGTCGATGACCCTTCGATTGCCCGACACCTGGGCGATCAACGCCCTGGACGTTTATTGAACCCGAGGACGTCTCCACTCGCACTCTCTGGTGAGTGGGCTGCTGAACAGGCGTTATTCGCCCCCACGCCCGACACACGCTCTCTTTGAACGCGTAGCCCCACAAATCACGTCCACGGCACCAGAGCGCGCGACTATCAGCGAGGTGCATTGTGTGGTACAAAATCCGTTCAATAACCCGATCGGAATGGTAGGACATGAACGCTGTCACACGGATTGCATCCTGCGCCCTCTTCGCGCTCTCGCTGGCGTGCGGCACGACCTTTACCGGTGAGCTGATGGAAGGCTCCTTGAGACCCAATCAGGACTTCTGCAGCAAGATCCATCGCCTGGACGCCAACCTGTCACAAGTCTTGGGCCCCTTTGAAGAAAAGATGGCCACGCACACCGGCGTGTATGTGCTGGAGGATGGGGCCGGCGCGCTGATGTCCCGCGCGTGGATGAGCGAAGCCGCCGAAAAAACCATCGACATTCAGTACTTCATCTTCTCAGTAGACAACGTGGGCGTGATCGCGACCGACTATCTGCTCCGCGCGGCACAGCGCGGGGTCAAGGTGCGAATGATCGTGGATGATCTCCTCCACGACGGAGACGCTGACTTCCTGCAGGTGCTGGATACCCACAAAAACGTGGAGATCCGCATCTACAATCCCAACATCAACATTGGAAAATCGATCGTCACCAAGCTCGAAACGCTGGCCACCGACTTCCGCGGCATCAACCAGCGAATGCACAACAAGACCTTTATCGTGGACGGAAAGACCGTGATCACAGGAGGCCGCAACATCGCGGACGAGTACTTCGACTTCAACCAGGACTATAGCTTCCGAGACCGCGACGTGCTCCTGTTGGGGGGCGTTGCCAAAGACGTACAGGCATCCTTTGACGTGTTCTGGAAGCACGGGCTCGCCGTGCCGCTGAACAAAGTGCTGTACCGAGAGTTGGACTGGAGCGCAGAGGACGTGTGGGAGAAGCTGCATCAGTACGCCTGCGATCCGGAGAACTTCTGGCCTCAGATCCGCCAACGAATCGAGCGCGTGCCCCAGGCTTTTGCACACATCGCACAGTCGGGCCAACTGCAGTGGGTGGAGAAGATCCGCTATGTGTCGGACGTCCCCGGAAAGAACTCCTCCAAAGGGATGTCCGGTGGTGGCCTCACAACCGACACGCTGGTGGCGCTGGTGAATGACGCCAAAGAGTCCGTGGTGATTCAAACGCCCTACCTGGTCACCACCAAGCTGGGCCAGCAGCTCTTTGCCAACGCCGTCAAACGCGGCGTGACCGTAAAGATCATCACCAACAGCCTGGCGTCGACGGACAATCTGGCTGCCTTCAGTGGGTACGCCCGGGACCGACACAAACTGCTCGACGCGGGCGTCCAAATCTATGAATTTCGACCCGACGCCGCCGTCCGTCGACGCATCATGACCAGTTCTATGGTCCAGGAGTCCCAAGAGTTCCCCGTGTTTGGGATCCACGCCAAGACCATGGTCGTCGATGGCAAGCTCCTGGTGGTCGGCACCTTCAACC
Source organism: Myxococcales bacterium (assembly GCA_963578115.1). Taxonomy (GTDB): domain Bacteria; phylum Myxococcota_A; class UBA9042; genus CAUZBV01. The sequence goes on along the minus strand of CAUZBV010000293.1, from coordinate 635 downwards.
TGGATCCGCGAAGCGCCAACCTCAACACCGAATGCATCACCATCATGGAGTCGGAGCCGCTGGCCCAGTCGGTCCTGGGGCACCTGAATGAGGAGATGAAGCCCGAGAACTCGTGGCACACCACCAAAGACTTCAACCCGGACGACGAGGCCGGATGCTGGAAGGTCTGGCAAATGAAGATGCACCGACCGGTGCCCAAGAGCATTCTCTAACGCGGCCCTTCGGCGCCATCCAAGGGCTCGGCTACATATCCAGCACCAACGTCGACCAGGCAAACTCCCGAGCGCCACCGCCACGGCCGGTGTAGGGATCGTAATACTCGCGAAAACCCTCCGCCTGTACGACCTGACGGCTTCGGGCGGCGATCTCGTCGGCCAGCTCCGCGTACCCGTGTTGGCGAAGTCCCAGGCACAAGAGCCAGTTGGTCGACATCCAACTGGGGCCCCGCCAGATGAAGCCGCCGAGATCCCCGGCGTCGAAGAGAGGTTCGGACGCGGACACCGACGGCACGGGAATAGGCAGCCAGAAGTGCTCGGAACGAGTGACAGCCCATCGACCAGGCGGTGTACGATGGGGGCCGGTAGATCGTCGATGATCAGGGGCATCAGCGCGCTCACAGTAAGGACGCGGAGCGG
>CAUZBV010000292.1:0-5276 GCA_963578115.1 Myxococcales bacterium | reverse complement strand
ACCCACGGCGTCGCTGGATCCAACCACCGCCGCCGAAGCGATTCAATTGCTGGTGAGCCAGGCCGAATCGCGGAGTGCGACGCTGCTGCTCTGTTCGCACCAACTGTCGCAGGTGATCCACAGCGTCGACCGTGTGATCGGCTTGCGCGAGGGGCGCGTCACCATTGATGAAGCGCCGGATCGGGTGACCGACGCCATGCTCAATGCCCTGTATGAAGGCAGCCGTGAGCGCCGCTAAAGCCCGCCCATCACAAACCGGGTGGGTTCGCCTGGCGTGGATCGTCGGTCTGGTTTTGGTGGTGTGGAGCGGGTACGCGAGCCGGGTGGATCCGGCCGCCTTTTTCGACGCCAACAACGCGTCGTCTGCCATGAGCCTTTTGGACGGATTCCAGCATCCGGATTTTTCGCCCGACATGCTCTCTCGCGTGGGAAAGTTGGCGCTGGAGAGTGTGCTGATCGGTTGTGCGGGATTGGGGTTGGCGCTCCTCTTGGCGCTGCCCTTGGCCTATTGGGGAACGACCATTCCGGGGTTGCCCGACGCGCCCAACCGACCTCGTTGGCGGCGAATTGCGCGTGGTTCCCTGCGCGGAAGTGCGCGTTGGGTACTCCTGGTGTTTCGGTCCATCCCCGAGATCGTGTGGGCGTTTCTCTTTGTGGGCATCGTGGGGTTGGGGCCTGGACCGGCCGTGGTGGCCATCGGCATTACCTTTGGCGGCATCATCGGCAAGCTCTACGCCGAGCTGGTCGAGTCGGTCTCTCCGGGGCCGATCCAAGCGTTGCAGGCTGTCGGTGCGAGCCGATGGGCCGTGTTCCTCTATGGGGTCTTGCCCCAAGTGCAGAGCCAATGGATTGGCTATGCACTCTTTCGATTGGAGTGCGGCATTCGGAGCGCGTCGATTTTGGGCATTGTGGGCGCGGGCGGCATCGGCATGGAGATCGATCTGGCCGTTCGTTATTTCCAATACGACAAACTGGCGACGGCCTTGTTGGCGGTGTTGGCCTACGTGGTGGTGCTGGAGATCGTCAGCGCTTTTCTCCGGCGTGCTCACGTGGTTTGGCCGCTGCTGTTCCTGGCATTGGGAGCGGGCCTTGGTTGGGTTCTACTGGACGTACCGTGGGCTGAATTCCTGGGCGATTACGCGCTCTTCGAGTTTCAACATTTTGTCGCATCGTTTTCCACCCCGACCCTGAGTCTCGACTTTGTGTACGACGCCGGCATGCGGATGGCCGAGACCGTTGGGATGGCGCTGTGCGGTACCTTGCTTGCGGGAGCGTTGGCTTTCCTATTGGCTCCATTGGGAACGCGCACGTTGACGATCCGCGGGTATTTGCAGGACGTTCAAAGGATGGGATGGGCTCCTCGGACTATCGCCACCTTGCTCCTGGGGGCCACGCGCGTGGTGTTCCAACTGACCCGTGCGCTGCCGGCGCTGGTGTGGGCCCTCATTTTTGTGGTGTGGGTAGGCGCGGGGCCTTTTGCGGGCATGTTGGCCATCGCGGCGCACACCTCGGGCATTTTGGGTCGCCTCTTCACCGAAGTGTACGAGGACGTGGAGCCTGAATCCGCCCAAGCGTTGGAGCGTTTGGGCGCCAAACGGGTGGGGCAATGGGCGTACGGCGTCCTGCCCGCGGCCGCGCCTCGATTGATGGCCTTTACGCTCTTTCGCTTTGAGGTGAACGTACGCATGACCGCCATGATGGGCTTTGTGGGGGCCGGTGGCATTGGAGACGCGATCCACTCGGCCATCGAAACGTTCCACATGAACGATTTGGCGACCCTATTGGCCATACTCTTGGGCAGTGTCGCTGTGATTGATGCCCTGGGCGACCGCATGCGTGCACGGCTGCTCACCGCAAGAACACCGTGACGATTGTCGTTTGGGGCCGTGATGTGGCGCGCGGGCAGCGTGGAAGCCCCTTGACTTGGGCAAAGCACACGGGTTGAATGCAGGTGTCTATTTTGCGAGGGATACCCATGAGCGAACGCGCAGTGCGAATGATGATGCGGAGCGGTCTGATAGCGACAGTGATTCTGGGATTGATGGCGTGTGGCGGCGATCCGGACAAAACGGGGACGGCCGATACGGGGGCAACCGATACGGGAACGACACAACCTCCCGGGCCGGTGAGCTGCACGGTGAAACCCTATGGAGCGGTGGCCACGTCGGCAGCCGACATCATTTATCAGAACAATGTGGCCACAGCGACCGGCACACACCTGGCCGATCCCGGCGGATTGGCATCGCTGCAGGTCACACTGGAGATCAACGAGGGTTGTCGTCTTTCAGTGCATTTCAAGGGGACCGCCGACGGGTGGGTACTCGATCAGGGCACCTTGGACGCGGACGCCAATTGCGGTGGGTTCTGGCCCGAGGAAGGCAACGGAAATTATGTGCTCGACCTGAAGAATTCATTGGGCTCGTTGATGAATCTTCCCGACAAAGTGGATTATCCCGACGCGGACGAGTCTTGCGCCCAAGTCCCCGAACTGAAACTGGTGGGCAACGCCCGCTTCGTGGCCGGCGAGGACATGCTGGAGGTCAACCTGAGCGGCATCACCCTCAAGGGCAGCGTGCATTCCACCAAGGTGGAAGAGGGTCACGCTCCCGGGGCGTATTTGAGCTGCGACGGGGTGACCTGCGGCGACGATCTCTACGGCGTGTATTGCGGCGGTTGCGACGACAATCTTACGTGTGTTGCGGGCGTGTGTCAGGAAAGCGCGTGCCTCCCCGAGGGGGACGGCAACGCGTCCGATTACGCCGGATTGAAAGGAAAATGCGCCCAATGCGGCACGCACATTGGCAACATCACATGGACCGATCGACACGGCAACGAGGTCAGCCTGCACGACTTCTGCGAGGCGCCGGCGGTGTGGATGATCAAAACAACCGGCTGGTGACCGGCCTGCGATCTCCTGGCGGGAGATTTCCAGCGTTTGTATGATGATTATTCCCCCAAAGGTGTGAAGTTCATTTTGTTGGTGGGTGCGGACAAACAGAACCAACCCGCGACGCCGGCCTATGCTGGACAATACGCGGCGGAGAAAGGCTACCAGGACGGTTGGATTGTGGTGTCCGATCCGGGCTTTGCCCAGATGGACCATCGAATCCTGGATAACTACGGCGCGATCCCCTTCCACGCGATCATGGACAACGACTTAGTCCTTCGTGTGGTGAGTGCGGACCAACAATTTGTTTGGACGCCGGAAGTGGGACTCATCAACATCCTCAAAGAGCAGGGGCTCTACCCGTAAATCGGCGGAGCAGTGGCCGGCTAAGGCCTCGGTCATTTTGATCCAACCGTGTTGTTGCTACTTCAACGCCCCGAGTGCGCCCACGAGGAGGTGGACGCCCCCTCTGTGGTCTGCATGGTGGCGTGGATGGTCGCTGCGGTGGCCGCGTAGAAGAGCAAGAATCCACACACGATGAATGCCGCGCGCGTGAGGCGACAGCGTGGGGTCGAGGCGTGTCCAAATCCACGAAAGAGGATCCCCACGGTTAGGCCACCGAGCAAACCGCCCACATGGGCGCTCGTGGCCACCTCGGTTTGCATGCTGCTCAGCCCCAAGACCAGGACGCACGCGCCCACCAACAAGATCAATCCATGGATGCCCAAGCGTTCTTTTCCCAGTAGGGTTATCGTCCCGCCGAGCACGCCCAAGAGCGCGCTGGACGAACCCACGACCACATGGCTCGGGCTGGCGGCCACGCTAGCCAAACCACCGGCGATTGCGCCCACGATGTAGATCACCGCAAAGCGACGATGACCAATGACGGGCTCTAACAAGTAGCCCAGCGCGATCAGAACGATGATGTTCGTCATCACATGGAGCAAGTCGACGTGAACAAAGTTCGCGCTCAGGATCCGCCACACCTGGCCGTCCGACACCAAAGAGGACGAGAGCGCGCCCATGGAGAGAAGATCGTCGGTTGGGGTGGGGGTTTGGCCTTGTCCGGCGATCCAAAAGATCCCGAGACTAAGCAAAGAAAAGCCGAGGGTCCACCACGGGTAGGGTTCTTGGTGTTGCGGTTCCACGTCGAAGCCAGGGTAGCCTCGGGATGGGACCCTCGCCAGAAAACCGCTCTATACAAATCCATCCGCCAGCCCCGCGCAAAAAAAAAGGGCCGCCAATTGGCAGCCCTCTTTCGCGGGTGTCTGTGGGAGTGCTCGGTTAGCGCTTCGAGAATTGGAAGCGGGCTCGAGCGCCCTTGAGACCGTACTTCTTCCGCTCTTTGACTCGGGAATCCCGGGTCAACATGCCGGCTCGTTTGAGCGGGGTGCGGAACTCTGGGTTGTAATCACAAAGTGCGCGGCTGATGCCGTGACGAATGGCGCCCGCCACACCCGTGAGCCCTCCGCCTTCGACGGTCACTTGGATGTCGAGCTGATCGGCGGTCTCGGTCAAGACCAAGGGCTGATGCATGTATTGCATGAGCGCTTCACGTCGAAGGAACTCAGCCGCTTCGCGACCGTTGATGGACATGCGGCCGGAGCCCGGGCGGAGGCGAACTCGCGCCGTGCTCGACTTGCGTCGTCCAGTTGCTTCCCAGGTCTCTGTTTTCTTTTCTGCCATTGTGCGTTCGTTCCTTTATTCTCCGCTTTAGATGCTGGTCAGGTCCAGTGCTGTGGGTTGTTGAGCACTGTGGGGATGATCGGCACCCGCATACACTTTCAATTTGGAGAGCATCTGCTTGCCCATTTTCGTTTTGGGCATCATGCCCGCCACCGCTCGGCGTACAACCTCGCCCGGTTTTTTGGCTTCCAGGCGATCGACTGTGGTCTCTTTCAGGTGGCCGATGGTCCCGGTGTGGTGGTAATACCGTTTTTGGTCTCGCTTGTTGCCCGTCAACACGAACTTGTCGGCGTTAATGACGACCACGAAGTCCCCTGTATCATTGTGCGGTGTGTAGCTGGGTTTGTTTTTGCCCGTCAACACACGCGAGATTCGAGCAGCCGCTCGACCCAGGACCTGGCCTTCCATATCGACCACGTACCAGGTTTGATTGGCGTCTTCGGTTTTGATGCTATGCGTTTTCATCGTTCGTCTTCCTACTCGATAAACCACCCGCGCGCGTTTCCCGCGCTCGAAGCGTCGCATTTCTAGGGGAAAGCGGCCCCAGTGTCAAGGCTTACTTTCCAGCGGCTGCTGTCAGATTTTCTGTTTGGTCTGCCTTTTCCCACGTGAAGGACTCCTCCGTTCGACCGAAATGGCCGTATGCGGCCGTTGTTCGATAGATGGGGCGAAGTAGATCCAATGATTCGATGATCGCCCGGGG
>CAUZBV010000291.1:0-5295 GCA_963578115.1 Myxococcales bacterium | reverse complement strand
TGAAGCGTGAGCATCATCCCATGAACGCCGATACGGTTGGCGATGAAATTGACCGTGTCCTTGGCATCCACCACTCCCTTGCCGAGATGGCGCGACGCGAACGTACGAAAACCTTCGACGAGCTCAGGATCGGTTAGTGGGCCGCGAACGACCTCCAGCAGACGCATGTAGCGCGGCGGATTAAAAAAGTGCGTAATGAAGAAACGCTTCTTTACGTCGTCCGGAAATCCCTCGGTCAACGTACTCAACGGAATACCGCTGGTGTTCGACGTGAAGAGAGCCGTATCGGACAGATGAGGGAGGACCTTCTCATACAGGGCTTGCTTGATGCCCGCGTCCTCAGTGACCACCTCGACTACCCAGTCACAGTCCGCAATGCGGCCCATGTGCTCGTCAAAATTGCCGGTCCGAATACGCTTCGCGTAGCGCTTGTCCATAAACGGCGCTGGCTTGGCCTTGAGAGCCTTCTTGATGGAGCCTGCGGACCACTCATCCTTGAGGTCCAGCAACTCCACCGTGTAGCCCGCATTGGCAATATGGGCGGCGATCCCGCTCCCCATGACCCCAGCGCCCAACACACCTACCTTACGAATCTGCATAGCAGCTCCTTCCATAGTCCGGTCGCAACATAGCCCTTCAAGGGCGCGAGCGCAAGCGTAATGAACCGGCATTCATTTTTTGGTTCGGGTGCCGCAAAACACCCTCTTCCGTCCCCATCTGCGTCGCGCCCTTGCCTCGACGGCCAAGCCAGGTAGAATCGCACCATGCACGTGTTGGGGATCAACTACTCGAATGACGCTGCTGCCAGCTTGGTAACGGACGGTGCCGTGATCGCCGCCTGCCAGGAAGAACGCTTTCGGCGGCAGAAGCACTACAGCGGCTTTCCGACCCGGGCTGTTGACTATTGCCTTCAGGCTGGGGACATCTCGTTCGACGATCTCGATGCGGTGGCGTTTTTCTGGAATCCGGGCATCCACGCGGAGGCGTTCGCCAAACAATCCAACGCTCCACGCCACCATCTGGAGTACTTATTTAATGTACCCAATCACCTCTTAACCGGTTGGTTGGATGGAGTGGGGGTCACGGGTCTGCGCCAAGAGTTGTCATTGAGCACCGGCAAGTCTCTTCGGATCGAATACGTCACCCACCATCTGGCCCATGCGGCGAGTGCCTTTTATCGAAGCAACTACGCAGAGAGCGCCTTTCTTACCATCGATGGGTATGGCGAAAAGAGCGCCGCGACCTTCGGGCGAGGCCAAGGCACGACGCTGGAGACATTGCATACAGTGGATTTCCCCCACAGCGTCGGCAGCCTCTACGCCGCGTTCACACAATATCTCGGTTTTCGGGCCAACAACGGGGAAGGCAAAGTCATGGGCTTGGCGAGCTATGGCAAGCCGAGCGACCATTTGGAGCAGCTCCGCTCCTGGGTCAGCCTGACCGACGATGGGTTCGAACTGGACCTGACCTACTTCGATTACTACTTGGCTAGACGACGGCGTTTTTCACCCAAATTGGTCCACGCGATGGGGCCCGAACGCCGCCCGGACGACGAGCTAACCGAGCGGCATTATGACATCGCGTACGCCGTCCAGAGGGTCTCGGAGGAGATTGTCTTGCACTTGGCCCGCCTCACCAAAGAGCGTACGGGATTGAATCGCCTCTGCATGGCGGGCGGGGTGGTTCTCAATTGTGTGGCAAACACTCGGGTGCAACAGGAGGCAGGTTTTGACCACTGTTTCTTTCAGCCCTCGTCCAGCGATGCAGGCACCAGCATGGGCGCAGCGTTGGTCGTCGCCCACGCCATGGGCGCTCCCCGAGTGACCCACCCGCTCACCGAGTACTTGGGGCCCAGCTACGACAATGACGCGGTGGAGAGCGCGCTCAAGAAGGGGAATGTGGCGTATCGCAAGGTGGCCGATGTGGAAGAACGGGCAGCGGAAGCGCTGGACGCCGGTCAGATCATCGGGTGGTTCCAGGGCCGCGCCGAGTTTGGTCCCCGCGCACTGGGGAATCGTTCCATTTTGGCCGATCCTCGGGGCGCCGACACCAAAGACGTCCTGAACGCACGGGTCAAATTCCGAGAGCCCTTCCGACCCTTTGCCCCCAGTGTGTTGGCCGGACGCTCCGAGGAATATTTTGACGGCGCGGGGGTGGAGAGCCCGTTCATGATCTTGGTGTACCCCACACGCGATGCCCACCGGGAGACGTTGGCGGCCGTGACCCATGTGGACGGCGGCGCCCGTGTGCAGACGGTGACGAAGGAACAGAATCCACGCTACCACCGGCTGATCAAGGCATTTGGGCAACGCTCCGGAGTCCCGTGTGTGCTCAACACGAGCTTCAATATCCGCGGGGAGCCCATTGTTCAGACACCGGCCGATGCTCTCAAGTGCTTCTTTACCACGGACATGGACCTCCTGTTCTTGGGAGATTTTGTCGTCTGGAAGGATCCCACGAAGGCCCGAGTTGCCGGGGTTTCCGCCTAATCCTTTTCAATTAATAGCGCCGGCCCACCCATCGTGGATGACAGACACTCCAATCCGGGTGTGAACCTATGGCATGCGGATCATAGCCGACGGTCAAAAAACACACGTAAAATACCCCTAACCTGTTGACTACAAAGCAGTCTACCCACTTGGCACACCTCGTGCTGTTGAGGGAACGTGGATAGTGCGAAATGGGGAGACAAACCAATGTTAAAGCAGATTATATTGTTGTGGCTGTGCGTGTGCCTGACGTCTTGGGCGTCCAACAGTCTGGCCCAAGATCCACCCGCCACCGACGTCGCCCAGGCGAACACGGTGATCGGAGTGGGTAAGATTACCAACATCGAACCCAGCGAGCGCGCTGCGCTGCTCCAGCTTCTGGAGATGGCCGTACGCAAGCGGAGCCAAGGAGTGATTCAAGTTCCCATCGAAAACCTCCGCGATGACGGGCTTCGGGCCTTGGGTCAAAAGCACGGATCGGCTGTGGTGATCACCATTGACGCGATGCGTATCGGGCATCGATTGATCGTCCTGGTGCGGGGGCTCAGGGACGGCTCGTTCGTGGCGGAGAGTCTCAAGCTCGAGACCATCGACGATTTACCCGCGGCCATCGATCGGATGATGGAAGCAATTTTCACGGGAAAGAGTTACGCGGAAACGGCCACAGTGGCGAATCTGACGGGCGAGGAAGTTCGAGTCCACCGAAAGAAATACGGCGAATTCTTCTGGGGATTTGGTCTTGAGCAGGGGACAACCCTGACGGTGAGCTCCAAGTTTAATTTTGGCGCCATGATGAGGACGTCGTACGAGATGTCCCACTGGCGAATTGATTCGGACCTGTCGATTCTCGGTTCTCGCAATGGCAGCTTGGAACGCAACCATGGAATGTGGTCCTGGACCTTGGGCGGTGCGTACATCTTTGGCGACGGCGACATCGCACCCTACATCGACGCCGGTATGGGAATCGGGGCTCAACTCATCGCCAATCCGACGAGCGAGGCAACGGACTGGGAAGACAACAACCTCTTTGGTGTGGGCGCCCTCTTCTACGTCGGAGCGGGCGTCGAGTTGTTCCGCTTCCATAATACGCGTTTGATGATGGGGGCTCGGATTGTCCTACCGGCATACTCGTTGAAGACGGACTACGATCTGTCCGACGCAGCGAGTAAAACCGATAACTGGACTCCATCGATCCGTCTGACTACCGCGTTCGTCTGGTAGCAAGATGAGAGCAAAGAGACGGCAAGGGCCCCGGCTGGCGAACGGGCATGCCCGGGGTGTCGCCCCAACGATCGACCCGGTCCCCGTTCCCTACTGAAGCCGAGAGCGCCTTGCTCAACAAAGACAGGTGACACACCCTGCCCTTTGGCGGTAGACTCAGGCCGCCAAAGGAAAGGAATGGAGTCATGGTTGTACGAGGGGAACAGGTGCTTGGGCTGATACTCAGTGTGGGTCTGGCTGTCGCTTGCAACAGCACAAAAAAAGAGGTGGAGAGTCAGCCGGTGGTGGTCATGGAGGACGACCGCAAGACGGATCCCCGCTATGCGTCCGAACCCTCGACCGGGGACAACGAAGTGAAGACGGCCCCCACCTCTTGGGGTGAACAGGTAGCGGCCACGGCGAAGACGCTCAAGGGGCTCGTCACCACATGCCACAAAGATTGGATTCTGACCTTTGTGCCGGACAACCTTCTCTTGGGCCGACCCGCGGTCCACGCGCCCGATGGCATCGTCACACGCATGGAGAAGGCTTGCGAACCCATCGTGCTCCTACTCGATGATCACTTCGACAACTTCGTGAGTAAACACCCGGAGACGGACCAACTCCTCCGGCACTGGACTCTCTTCAGCGATTTGTACCGGAGAGCCTATCGGTTCGGCACCAACGTGGGTGCTCCCGCAAAACGTCGTAGGCTCAACCACAGCGATTTGGTGACCATCCGGAAGGAATTGGTCGACTCCACGATTCCCGCCCTGCTGAAGATCGCCACGGCATTGGGCAAATGGAACGACGAGAATACGGCGGCCTGGCCGAGCGGGCCGACCACACTGTCCCCGAAACGAACGGCTGTCCATTGGCGAAAATACATCAAAGCCACCCTGAAGGAGAGTCGCGAACTCAAGACGGAATGGATGAAGCGTGGGCACGATTTGCGAAAAAAGGGATTGTTTCCACGCGATCGTTATCTGGGCTTGATCGGACGTCTGTGGCGGGACCGTATCGCACGGGACCGGGCCACCCTGGACGCCCTCACATCCGGGGACATCAACTTTGACCGCGCGCTGCGTGCATCTGTCGCAGGTTTTTATGCCGCCATGGACAACTACATGACCGAAGGCTGGGATGTAGCCATGGACGCCTTCTCCGCGTCCAATGTCTTGGACGAGCCCAAGCTCAAGTTGGGCAAAGACAATTTCAAGAAGACGTTGAAGACACTCGAAAAGGCCGCCAGGACCGTCAAGATCCCCAGCGCCGGTTGAGCCGCAGCCGAAACGCTGGGAGTTCTAGCCTTTCTCCGCGATCCCTTCGTAAAATTGGAGATGGTCGCCAAAGCCCAGGTTGCGACACATTTGCCGAGCGGCCTGGTTGTCATCCATTACATTCAAGGCCACCAGCGAAACATCCTCAAAGAGCCGGTTAAGCAATGTAGCCGTACAGGCGCGCCCCAATCCCTGCGAACGATACTCGGGGTGAGTCACCAAATTGCCCACAACCGCAATGTCGAATTCTTCACTGATGCTGTGAATGCCCGCGATACTCACCAACTGCCCATCCAAACGCAAACCGTAATAATAGCCGGTCCCAA
>CAUZBV010000290.1:0-5310 GCA_963578115.1 Myxococcales bacterium | reverse complement strand
GGGCGGCGACCGCTCAACACGGCATCAAACGGCAATCTCCGGTGGCTATGACGCTTCGCCCATCAAATCTGCGGGGGGAGACGAGGATTAGGGAGTGTCTGGCTTCGGGTCGACTCGTTCTTCCGGCTCGGCCCCGTCATCGATGACATAGCCCCTCACCATTGCCGCCCAGCGAGACAAATAGAATGAAGCCGGATTGTCCCCGAAGGGTCGCTCTGGAGTGCAGCGCATGAGATCTTCTTCGGAGAGCGGCACCCACCGCTGCTCAAAGAGGACTCGGCCCCACTGCACCGCATTTTCTACACCACGGACACCCGGAACTCGCGGCGTGCGCTCTTTGGTGTACACCCTCGGTGATTTTCCTGCGGGGCCGTAAAGCACCTTGGATGCCACATCCCCCTGCCAGGCCGACGCTCTGCACAGCGTAATCGGCAAGGTGTTCAGATCATCCCCACCCCACAAGGCTTTCCCATTCACGCCGTCCCAGCGGTGGCTGGCATTTCCGATCAAAAAGCCTGAGCTGTGGGGCAACACGGCGGCCACATCATGCGAAAGTTCGCCGGCCGCATAGGCGGTGAGGGAACGGGCGATTCCACAATGCACGATCATCACCGACCCCACTCGAACCGTCCGATAGGTCCGCAGCCAACTCACGGGAACGGCACTTCCATCCCCGAGAACGGCCAGCAACGTCTTCGGATCCAGTGCCAAATTGCAGGGTTCAAAGCGAGGGGCGTGAGTCGGAATCAACCATTGTTTGCGAATGGCATAGGCCGCAAAGACCACGGCACCCAGCGTGGGCAAGAGGGATTCCATGGGGAGGGCCACCACAGACTGCAAGGCTTCCAACGCCAGCGAAGCGCTCGCCGCCATCACACCCATGAACACCACGATTCGACGGACTCGACTCTGAATGAGTGGCTCAAGAAAGTGCACCCCGCCCAACGTGTAAAGCCAATAGGCGACAACCACCAGCGCAACCAGTGACAGACCCAGCCATTCCACCCAAATCATCGTCACGCCAGGCCTCCCACCACGGCAGCCGCGTCTTGCGCGAACCCCCGGAGAAAACCACTCCGCCACGTTCGCATGCACGGGATCCCCACAAAACCCAAGCCAGGGACGTCCGTGGACAGACCATCCCGATGGGAAGGGACCCCTCCCCCACCTCGCTCAATCACACCGTCAAGCCATCCGTTGTCACGACGATACCCGGTTGCAAACACGACATGCTCGGCTTCCACGGTGTCCCCCTCGCTGGTGCGAATGCCCGTGGCCACCCGTTCCACGGTCTCGCCCACCACGCGAACCCGCTGGTCCGCCACCCGGTCCCACAAGATCTTGGTCTCCACCGGCACGTGGTCGGTGCAACCGCCCCGTTTGGGCTGGTAACGCAAGGGGATCCCCGACAGCCACCATCCAAGCGGCGATAAAAAGGCCGGCAACGGACGCGGGCGCTTTATCGGTGTTCGTGCCGACACCGTGACATCCGCGCCAAGATCGTCGAGCTGCACGGCCAACTCCACGCCGGAGTTCCCGGCACCGACGATCACCACCCGCTCGCCCGCACGGACGCTAGACGGGTCGAATGTGGCCACGTGAACCGCCTCGGCGGGCGTCACACCGGGAAGAAGGGGCACAAAGGGATTACCAAACTCGCCGGTCGCTGCGATGAGTCGACGTGTGAGGACGACACGGGCGGTCGTCGTCAAACGGAACCCCTCTCCAACCTTTTCCACGGACTCCACCTGCACACCAAACTGGATCTCAAACGCTTCCCTGCGCTGAAACTCCTGAATCCACGCCGCCACGCTTTGGGCGGTGCCGTGCCCCGTGTCTCCCTCGGGAATCGACGCATTGGGCATGCGGTCACGCCCGATTGGAGAGATGCATGGCATGGCCGGGTCCATGGACAACCACGCACCACCACTTGCGGATCGCTTGTCCAGAACGAGGGGCTGCCATCCGCGCTTGCGTGCGTACCATGCGGCGCACAGCCCTGCAGCGCCAGCGCCAACCACCACGATCTCTTCGATGGGCATTGTCATTCAGTGAAACTCGTTAAGCCTTTGCGCGTCGTCGTGCCATTCTATCCGACGATTCGGATCGCAACCAATCTACTGCCTTTTTCACGGATGCCCCGATTGCGATTGCGGGGACTGCGCTACGGGTGGCTCGCCACCGGCCTTCACCGCCAACACGACCAGAACCCCGGACACAATGCCCAGCGCAGCACAGGCAAACGCGGCGGGTCCAAACACAACGCTTTCGCCCACGGACGCAGCAAAGGCGTTGGTTTCCAGGGCAAAGAAGAGTCGCCCGAGACCGCCAATCACCGTCAATACGCCCACCAGCTTCACAACCAGGGCCGCCCGCTGTCGCAACAAGAGGACGGCGCACACGAGGTCCAAGAGACTCAAAACACACAAAAAGGCCCCGATGATCACACCCAATAACCCCAACAACCCCAAGTCGATCGGCATGCGGGCCGGTACTGCCTCGATCTCCTGGGCCTCCGCCTGGGGATCCGACACCTCGCTGATCGATGTGTTCTGCGCTGTAATTCCGGCAATCCCGACACTCATGTCCACCACCCCCGCAAATCCATTCCAAAGCCCTGCGCAAAGGATCAAGGTGGCGGCAACGATTCTCATGATTGAACTCTCCGACTCTCGTTGTGGGCCCCAGAGGAGTACCAAGGAAGGATTGTTATGTCTACGGACTGCCTCCAGGGCTTCGATGAGTCTCTAGGGCGCCAATCTGCTTGTCATGCGGGCAGCCGCCTGACGGACAGCGGGATCCTTGTCTTGTCGGGCTCGCTCCAGCAAGGGAGCAAACGCGGGGTCGTCATATTGGACGGACAGGTATCGTAGAGCGAGCAAGCGGACTCCAGGATCGTCGTGGGTAAGCTCCCCCTCAAGGACCTTAAGAGCCCTGGATCGCAGGGGTTCCTGGTTCATCTCGACACACCCCATGGCAGCGTCCAGTCGCGCATGAAGATTGGAGTGAGTCAGTCCCTCCCGAAAAAACGTCGCCGCTTGGGGGCGATACAGTGGTCTCCCGCGCTTCTCCCCATTCTGAAAGGCGCCTCGCAGGGATCCACCCAAGGATCGCTGATTCGTCAATTGCCGCAAAGAGCCGGCATTCAGCTCCCAGCGTACCCACTGGATGACGGCGGGTATGCGAATGGCCACATCGAGATGTTTGGCCAAACGGCGTACAACAGGCAGCGCCCGCTGCCGATGCACCGGGCGCAGCGCATGGATTGCGGCCACCCGCTTCCAGACCACGCCTGGGCTGCCGAGCGTCTCCAGCAGCGCCTCGCGGTCAGCCGGCAAGTCCGAGAGGCCAAGCTTGAGCACTTGCGCCACCTCACGCCGGCGCTGATCCCGGTCGGGGGTCTCGGCAGGAGGTGTGGTTACCACAAAGGCCAGTACCAAGAGTACGTTCATGTCCCCATTAGACGGACCAGGCCCCACACAGTCAAGATCCGGCTGTGGGTGATTGCGGTTCCAGCCACGACCGGGTAGTCTCGGCCCATGAAAGCGATTGTTACCTGTGCATTAACGGGGGTGTTGACCGATCCGGAGCGACATTCGGTCCCAGTCACACCCGAGCAAATGGCCGAAGAGGCCCGGCGCGCTTTTGACGCCGGTGCCGCGATGGTCCATGTCCATTTTCGACGGCAGGAGCCCGGTATGGGGCAGCTGCCCACCTGGGAACCCGAGGTCGCCGGCGCCATCTGCGATGCCATCCGGGACCGCTGTCCAGGGATGCTCATCAACATGTCGACCGGCGTCATGGGTGCCGATATTTCGGGACCGCTCGCCTGTTTGGAGAGGGTGCGCCCCGAGATGGCGGCGCTCAACGCGGGCAGCCTGAACTACCTCAAGGCCCGCTCCAACGGAACGTGGGCCTGGCCACCGCTCCTCTTCGACAACAACGTCGGCAAGATCCAAAAGTTCGCCGACGCCATGAAGAGCCTGGACGTTGTGCCCGAATGCGAGTGCTTCGACACGGGCATCGTGCGGAGCGTGGGGCTCTTTCAGAAAGTGGGCCTGCTCACGCCCCCCGTCCACATCTCCCTGGTCATGGGTGTGGCCAGCGGCATGGCCGCCAAGGCGTCTTGGTTACCACTCCTCGTGGAGGAGATGCCCGAAGGCGCCTACTGGCAGAGTATCGTCATCGGTCGCACTGAGATCTGGGATGTGCATCGCCGAACAGCCGAGATGGGTGGTCATCTGCGCACGGGCCTGGAGGACACCTTTTACCTCCCCAACGGGGACAAAGCGACCAGCAATGGCCCGCTCATCGAAGCGTTGGTCGCCTTGGCTCGGGAAGCAGGACGTGACATCGCGACGCCTGACGAAACCCGTGAAATGGTGCGATCGCCTCACTGACGCAGGAGTTCAAGGAATTCGGACGCCTGATCAATCGCAAAGACAAAACAGACGAGTACAGAGACTAACGTAAGGATGCCCGCGACTGTCGCGGCCAATCGATACTTCCGATGGGTCACGCGCTCCGCCGGCATCAACCAGGCCAGGGCTGCCCCGGTCACCAATCCCCCGCCATGAGCCCAATTGTCGGCACCCATCGTGGCGCCGAACACCATCCCAAGCGCCGCCCAAATGAGCAACATGCGGAGCATGTCACGATTGGCCCATCGATGACGCCAGCAATGAACGATGCCGATCCCGATGAGACCAAAGATGGACCCGGACGCCCCCGCTTGAATCCCGGGAAAGCCACCCAATTGCCAACTGATCCCATTGGCCACGACGCCAGCGACGACGTACATGCTGAGAAACCAGCCCCATCCATAGAGCTTCTCTGTTGGCCGACCGAGGATCCACAACGCGTAACCATTGAAGACGATGTGCATGCCGCCAATGTGCAAAAAGGTCGCCGTCAGCAAACGCCAATACTGGCCATGCTCCAACAGGACGTTGTTGTTCGCCCCCATCAGCACATGGGCGTTGGCGACCAACTGCCGGGTCTCGTCCCCACTCAGAATGTAACGAAGCCCGTCGAAGGTGCCGGTATTGTCCAGCGCCAAGGCCGGAAGGATGTGCAAGATCCCGTACCCGAGGAGCAACAACCACGTGGCTGTTGGGGCGTTCGGCACCAGGTCGGTGGCCGCGCGCATCGCTTTGCGTGCGGCCGTCTGTTTCGTGCCACAAAACGAACACTCGCCATCGCCCACGCCCACGATCCGATTGCACTGGACGCACAAACGCGAACGCTGCGACCGGGGACCCTTCGGGAAGAGGCTGTTCAGAGCACCTCGCAGCTGGGAGCCAATTCCCA
>CAUZBV010000289.1:0-5314 GCA_963578115.1 Myxococcales bacterium | reverse complement strand
ATGGACATCGCCTCCATCCAAGCTTTGAACGACTTGGCATTCGTACCCAGTGGGGCACGGGTCGGCGTTGTCTTCGGGCGCACAACTGATGCCGCAAAAGCTTCCCGCGTCGCCATACGAAACGCATCGCTCGCTGTCGTCGTCGTAGGAGGTTTGGCAGGCCACGTCACTCATGCAGGGACGACAGAGGTTCATGTGCTCCATCACGCACAAGAACGTCGTGTCTGAGCCCAGCCCACTGATGAGTTCGCAGGACCAGCCATCGGGGCAGTCTTTCACACACGTCTCTGTGCAGATCTTCCCTTCTGTCGATTGCACGCAATACGCCGAAACACAGTCGCTGTTGTCGGTGCAAGGGCAATAGGAGGGCATCAATCCAAAGCTGTTGGGTTCACAGTCATTGGGAAGGGTGATCTTCGACGCATCCATCGGTGGCGGTTGGCTGATGTCTGCTTGTGGAAGCGGGACCTTCGGGGGGTCTAGAACGGCCGGCCCATTGGGGGACCCGCCACAGGCCGTGAGGACACTGATCCCAAAGAGCCACGCCAGGACGGCGCGGTGCCCTTCCTTCCGCCTTTCTCTTCGAAGATCGTGTGCGGGGGACAGGCCACGTGTGTCCCTTCCATTGAGTGTGCGGCTCATCATCTGGAACCTCCCCAGTACCCTGCGCAGGCAAAGCACCATGGTGGACGATTGTGTATACCAAGCCGCGAGAGAATCGAGTGGGATGCCCACCGAACATCCACCCTACCGTTACGTCTTTCTGACATGACGGGCTCCGAAGAACCCTCCATTCCCTGTCGTCGTGTTGTTTTTCGTCGCACAAAACGTGCCAAGGCAGACCACCCAAAACCATCCTATACTTTCAGGGGTTAACGGGACCTCTGTGTGTGTGTCCCAGCATAGGGAGGCACTGTCACGGTGGGACGGGCTGGTTGTCACACGTGAATGGGAAGGGTGGATGAAGGGAGGTTAGAAAACGTGCACGTCGGGATCGGTATCCGCCGTGTTGCCGTCACCGCCACCCGGCTTTTCTACTCCTCTGGCCCCGGCAAGGGGTGAACCACGGAGTCGTCCACATCCAACCACTGGTCAAACAGGGTGTGCAGCTTGACGATTGCGGATATGTTGGACAGGAATTGTTTCCGATCGTTCGGGTCGGGGATGTCAGCAACTCGGTCACGTAAGTTCTTGTTTGTCGCTCCGAGTGTGGCTTTGGCCTCTTCAACATCACCGCGGGCGATGAGGATTTCCGCGTGGGCGAGTCGTATATCCCATTCGTGCAGGTTCATGTGGCCGAAGTTTTCGAGGGTTTTCATGCCCTGGTTGGCCGCTTCCAGCGCGTCGTCCAAAGACTTCTGTGTGAAGGCTATTTGCGCCAGAACCGCGTACGCAGCGACTCGGGAAGCGGGAATGCTGTTGGGGTTGTCGCACACCAGAAGGGCTTGTTGTTTGGCCTCTTCCCATTGACCGGTCATCCGCAAATAATGGGCCAGGTAGCTTTGAGCGGCGGAAACGTATCGAATATCTCCAGCGTTCTGGAGGTCTTGGATCGCTTCCCTTTCCAAGTCGACCCCACCCTGGGGATTTCCATTCATTGCTACGGCCATCCCCAGATTGGCCTTGGCCAGTCCAGTCAAGGTCGAGAGGTCTTGCCGTGATGTCTGCTCGATCAAGGTCGTGAGACGGTTGATTGCGTCCTCGAAACGACCCATCTGGATCAGGGAATACGCCAAGTTCAAGTCCGTAGCAGGGCTGTGCCAGATGTCACCCGCTTTGCGGTAGAGCCGGGCGGTTTCTTGGAGGTGTGGTAGAGCCTGGGCGTGTCTGCCCTTACGAATCAACTGGCGGTACTGCATCTCCGCCATATTAGCACCGAGCAGAGGTTCGGCCTCCGTGTTGTCGGGACACAATGACCTCATTTCCTCTATAAGCCGGTCAGAAATACCTGCTCGGGAAGTGGTGCCCAGTTGCCTGGCTATGCGCGCAAGCGAGATAATGCCATCCATACGTAGAGCGGGCTGGTCTTTCAGTACTTGAATGAGGGCATCGATATTCGGTAGTGCCTCATCCGTCCCCTCCAGACTATATAGGGCGATGCTCCCTTGAACACCCACGGCGCGCACCCAGGCGATGGATCCTTTGTTCATGTGGGACAGGGCCTCTGTGATGGATTCTCGTGCACTGTCAATTTCTGAATCCGACAGAAGGGCCTCGGTGCGTACGAGTTGTAAGCGTCCCAGCGTTTCACCGCTCGCACCGCATCGGATGCCTGCCTCCGTGCAGGACATGGCATCCTGTCGATCGTTGCCAGCCAGCGCATGTTCCGCGGCCATCAAATAGCAACGTATGGCATGGTCCGACATGTCACCCAACTCGAAGTGGCGGCCCAGGGTTTCGGGGTCGCACTGCCCCATCGTCTCCAACCAATTGGCGGCCAGTCGGTGTCCAAGCGTCTTGTCGCTGTCGGTGAGCATGGTGTATGTGGCCACCCGGACTAGATCATGACGAAATGCGTATTCGGTTTCGTCGCTGTAGGTCGAACTCCGTCGTTCGACCAAAAGCTCGCGGTCCTTAAGGTTGGCCAACCATCCTCGAACGAGGTCCGAAGCAGCCGGTTTTTCGCCCAGCAATTTCAGAACGCCGCCGAGCCAAAAGACATCCCCAAAGATGCTGGCGGCTCGCATAACGCGTCGTTCTTTCGGTGACAGAGCATCCAGCCGTGACTGCAACATGCCCAACACGTTCTTGGGGAGTGTGTCGGGTGTTGCGCCCTCACCGGCGGCACGGATCAACTCCTCCAAAAAGAAGGCGTTGCCGTCTGCTCGCACGACGATTGTTTCCACCTGTGCGTCGGTGAGTTGGTCGGCGAGCACCGACCGAACCAGCTGTGTTGATGCCGTCCTGGACAGTTTGCTGAGACGCAAATGGGTGACAACAGGGCTCGACCAAAATTTGGGGAAGAGGTCTTCGCCTTCGGGTCGGGCACCACAGACCACCATCAACGGCAACGAAGTCAGTTCATTGACGGCCTGCAGCACGGCCGCCAAGCTGGCGGAATCCCCCCAATGAATGTCGTCGAGAACCAAGATGGTCGTTTGGGCTTTGCACTCCGCGGACAGCCACTCGGTCCATGCCCGGAGCAGCTGGTCGCCCATTAGCCGTGGATCATGTCGGGCCTGTCGAAGTTCGATGTCGTCCGGATCCGCAGAGGACAAGCCGGCGAGTTCCCCCAAGAAAGCGATGATTGAGGCGTCTTGTGATTCGGACAAATGGCGTTGCATACGCATCTGGAACAACAACTGCTGCTGCTCCAGAGGTTCGCCTTTGCGAATGCCCGCCGCATGGAAAAGGGCCCCACTCAGCAATGAAAAGGCGCCTCCCTCACTCAAGGAATTGGCCTGTCCGATCAACACCTGAACAGGCTCGCTGTTTGCTTTCACGGACAAGAGAAACTCCTGGATGATGCGGGTCTTTCCGGCTCCGGCGGGTGCGGTGAGCAGTACGGCTTCGGCGTTGCGATCTTGGTGCACGGATTGGAAGGTGGATCGAAGCCAGTCCAACTCCCGTTTTCGACCCAAACATTCCGTTTGGTGCCCCAGCACACTGTGATGGGGGTTGACCGCAACCAATTCATAACCGAGGGTCCAGTGGGGTCCGTCTGTCGACACCGAAAAGCGGCTCCGAACCAGGCTCGCCGTGTCTTTTCCCATCCGGACCATGCCCGGATCCGCGTCTATCAATAGCGCCACGGCCTTGTCGATGATGTCTCCTGTCGGCAGGCCCTCGTTCAATTCGCTGTGGCCCGTTGCCAACACAATGGGCACATTCGGCATCCGCTCTTGCAGTATCTTGGCGTACTGCGCTGCACGGATCGCCTGATCGGTGGGGACACCGGTGTCCGACAAGCAGGCCACGAGGCAGCCATTGGCGAGTATTTCCACCCGTGCATCGATGGTCGGGAGGTCAAAGGAGGGGCCGTCCAGGGTTGTTTCGTAGGCGGAGGGTTGTATCGGGTTGGCTCCGGCCAGGACAATGCTGACCACACGACGCTCGCCGTGGGTGAGGTGACGTGAAGGCCTGGCAATCACCGTGACGGGGGCTTTCTGGGACAAATCGATGTTGCTGAGAAGGATGGCCAATTCCCCGCCTGTCGCCGGGCGTTTGTTGGGATCTTTTACCAGCATTTGGGCGATCAGAGTGTCCAGGCCAGCCGGGACATCTTTTCGCGAATCGCGTGCGCGGGGTGCGTCCGAAAAGAGGATCTTGGCCAGAACAGCGGTCTCCACCATCGCGGCGAAAGGAGCCTCGCCCACCAGGGCATGGTAGGCGACGCATCCCAGCGAAAAGATGTCGGCTCTGGCCGTCAAGCCTGCGTCGCCCCGGGCCTGTTCGGGGGCCATGTATCCGGGAGATCCGACGACCATGCCCGGGCGCGTGAGCCACTGGGATGGCCGCGCCAGGCGCGCGATTCCAAAATCCAGCACACGCACCTGGTTCGGGTCTTTGTTCACCAGGAAAATATTGCTCGGTTTGATGTCCCGGTGAATGATCCCCCGATTGTGTGCCTCGCCCAGGGCCAGTGCCACTTGTTCGGTCATGTTGACCGCGTCCTGGATGCCCAATGGGCCATTCTTGGTCAAGTAGTCTTTCAGGTCGCATCCGTCCAGCCATTCCATGGCCAGAAACCGTTGGCCTTTGTCGGTCACACCGTGGTCGATATAGCCCACCACATTGGGGTGGTCTAAGTCGGCGAGGATGGTGGCTTCGCGGGCAAAGCGCGAGGTGTTCTGATCATCGGTGGGTGTGAGGGTCTTAATCGCAACGGTCTTCTGGGCCTGGTGATCGGTCGCACGGTACACAATTCCCATGCCACCCTGACCCACACGTTCGTGCAGCTCAAATCGGTCATTGATGATCCGCCGCTTCCCCATAAAGCGTAGTGTGACGCTGTACGGGGCATGGGTCAAATGCCGTCCAATCGTGCGCTAGGTGTCGATTAGGATGGGTCAAAGGGCCCCTGTTCGGGAACGAACTTCGCCATCCTGGTTTCGGATGATTCCGTCCACGGGCCTGCTGGTGAACCGGGAAGAAGGGGCGCTTGCCAAGGGCGAGTGCACGCTCTGGAAGTAGAACGTCCCCCCTTTGTGCAGGGGGGACGTTCGGGTTTGGGGTTTTCTACAGGCGACCAAATACTCCGGAACTCCTCTTGTCACGCCTTAGAAACTACATTTCTCATCACTTCCCCAAGTTGGTTGTCTATAACCCGACCCCGTATGTTTCCAACCATCCGGCGTACATAGGCAAGCTCTTT
>CAUZBV010000288.1:0-5334 GCA_963578115.1 Myxococcales bacterium | reverse complement strand
TAGATAGAAGTTGACGCTGAATCGCTGACGAGCCGAACCAATGGGATCGACACCACACTCAAAGGGCGCGTCCTTAATGGCACTCTTTCGCTTCGGCCCCAAGAAAGAATTTATGACGAGAATGCCCGCCATCATGCCGCCCACAATCAGGATCAGCAGCAGAATGGGAACGTATGGTTCAAGATGTTCCTGCATTAGGGGGCATTTTTAGCAAGCCCCCCCGCCGAAGTCAATGAAGCCGTACCGAAAATCAAGCGCGCGCGGAAAGCCAAGAGACCCGGCCACAGCACGTCGACCAGCACCCACGCGCACGACTCTCAGAACCATCCAGCGGGCGTTTGGAAAAATGGGGGGGTGACAAGCTCGGCTGGGATGGTTAGAATCCGCCTCGATTGGTTGTCGCAGTAGGGTGGACAACACAGGGGGTGCTGCCATGTCGATGAGTCCGGAAAAACTCTATAATATCCCACTGTTCAGAGACTTTTCTTCCGCGGAGTTCGAGCTGCTCACCTCCGTGTTTGAACCCATTCATGTTCCAGCGGAGTCCGTGCTCTTTGAGACCGGGAGTGAAGCGCTAAATATCTATGTGTTGATCAGCGGCGAAGTGGAGCTCCGCGACCAAGACACGGTGAAATTCCGCCTCCATTCGCCAACCCTCATCGGAGAGCTCGGTGGCCTCACCGCGTTGCCGCGAAATACGACGGCCATCGCCACGATGCCCTCGGAGGTGTGGCGGATTTCGCGAGAGAAGCTCATGGAGTTTTTCCAGGCCAACAGCGCCGTTGCGTTCTCGTTCTACCGCAGCCTCACCACCATCCTGGCCGAGAAACTGCGGCGGGATCAGAAACGTGCTCACGACATGCGAACCAACCTGATTCGAACGCAAAAGGCCATGAAGCAAATGCGAGACTTTCTCCTGGAAAGCCAGGACACCCCCGTGAGTGAAACCGTGCACGACACGTTGGAGATGCTGATCCGCCACAATCGGCGCGCCAATTACCGCGTGTCTCCACCCGATGCCATGCCCGCGAGCCTCCGACTCGACAGCGGCGAATCGCTCGCTATCGTGGAAATTTCGCGCAGCCACCTCTCCTTTGCGATGACCAACGGCTCTTTGCCCAACACCCCCGATTCCTTCACGGGCGTCCTTCACTTGAGCGACGACGAGATCCCCATTAGTGGCACCGTGTTGCGAACCATTGGCAGCCGGGTCGACCTTCAACTCGATCTGCTCATTGAGGAATACAGCGGCGTACTGGATGACTACCTGACCAACGTACAGCTGCTCGACTTCGTCGTTTAGGAAGCACAAACCCATCCCTCTGGAATCACCGCGTGTTGTCTGCGTGGGCGAAGCCCTTGTGGATTTTATCCCCGCTCAAACCGGCGTACCCTTGCGGGATGTCGCACACTATGAACGGACCATTGGCGGCGCCCCCGCCAATGTGACGGTGGGTTTGGCGCGACAGGGCGTGCCCGTGGGACTCCTCACACGCGTCGGCGATGACGAATTCGGACGTTTCCTCGCGGCGGCCCTGCACGCGGAAGGCGTGGACACCTCGCGTTTCATCTTTGATGAACAACGGCGAACCGGCATCACATTCTTGCAGATCGATGCCTCCGGTGAACGCTCGTTTCTCTTTTTCCGGATGAACTCCGCAGAGATGGGCCTGTCCGTCGCCGACTTGAACGCGGAGTATTTGCGAGGCGCCCGGATTGTGCACTTGGGGAGCAACACCATGATGCGCCCCGAAGGCTGGGCAGCCACCCTGGAAGCCGCAACCATCGCCAACGAGGCCGGACACATCGTATCCACCGATCCCAACCTGCGAGTGCACATGTGGCCCAGCACCGAAGCTTGTTGTGAAGCGGCACAGACACTGATCCGTCATGCCCAGATTGTAAAGCTCAATGACGACGAGGCCGCGCTGGTCACCCAGCAGCAAGATCCAATCGAAGCCGCACAGGTCCTGTCTTCCTGGGGGCCCTCCCTCGCCGTGGTCACCCAGGGCGAGCGCGGGTGTGTGTGGCGCGGTCGCTGGGGCGAAGGGTCTCTGCCCGCCGTCACCGTGCAAACGGTGGATACCACCGGCGCAGGCGACGCGTTTGTGGCGGGCATGTTGGCGGTGTTCGCTCGATCCGAGCCCAACGCAGAGGGTGACTTCGCACCGGAAACTGTCCATGAGGCCATGACCACCGGCGTAGCGCTTGGAGCCGCCGCCGTCACTCAAGTGGGCGCCACAACCGGTGTCCCAATGCACTCTGGAAACACCGCCGAGTGACCCCACAAAAGAAGCGCTGAAGAGGCGTTGTCAGAGCAGGTCAAGAACGGTACAAAGATGCTCAGGAGCGTCACAAAATGAAGGCCACGCACATCATCACCATCGCTTTCGCATCCCTCATCCTCGGGGCCTGCGCGACCAGTCAGCCGGCGCTGACCTCGACCAAGCCAACGACGCAACCCACCGGGACCGAACTCTCGGCTCGCTGCCCCTCCACCACGACTCGATGGAAGGTGCCGGTGATCCCTCGCGACGCACGGTCGGGACCGGACGATGCGCTCATTACCATGGTGGTGTTCAACGACTTTCAATGCCCCTATTGCGCGCGGGCAAAGGCGACGGTTGACCAAGTTCGCCAGCTATACGGAGAACGGATCCGGGTGGTGTTTAAACACAACCCGCTGGCCTTTCACTCAAACGCACGGAGCGCAGCCTACGCCGCCATGGCAGCCCAGCAACAGGGCAAGTTCTGGGAGATGCATGACTTGCTCTTCAAAGAACAGTCGATCTGGGGACGCGGGGAAGGGACCGACGCGTACGCGGAATTGGCCCGAAAAATCGGACTCGATGTAGCGCAATTCAAGCGGACCTTTGACGATGCGAACCGACGCTTCCGATCGTGGGTGGACGCGGACCAACAGGCCGCGCATGACGTCCAGGCCAAAGGCACACCCACTTTCTTCATCAACGGGGAACAACTCCGGGGCGCACAGCCGTTGGCGCGCTTTCAAGAAGTCATCGACAGGCAGCTCGCTCTGGCGGAATGCACTGTGGCAAGCGGGGTTTCCGCCTCTGATTTGTACCCAACGCTCATGAAATCCGCCAGCGTGTGGTCGCCATTCGAAGAAACAGCACATTCATTCCGTCTCGAGGGCCGGCCTTCTCAAGGACCCGAAGATGCGGCGTTCACGGTCGTGGAATTCACGGACTTCCAGTGCCCGTATTGCGGTCGAATGGGCGAGCGCCTCAAAGCGCTGCAAGTCCTGATGCCGGGTCGAATACGACTCGTCATCAAGCACTTCCCCTTGGCCTTTCACAAGCAAGCCCTCCCGGCGGCGAAGGCCAGCATCGCTGCCCATCGGCAAGGGCGGTTTTGGGACATGCACGACGCGTTGTTTGCCCATCAAGAGAAGGTCAGAGAAGACGCGACTGTAGCGCTCGCAACGACGCTGAATTTGGACATGAAGCGATTCCTTAAAGACATCGACGACCCCACGGTCGTCACGCTCATTGACGAAGACATGGCCGATGGGCGGGCCGCGGGACTCCGTGGCACGCCCACCCTGTATATCAACGGGCGCCGCTACGATCGACTGACTGGGTCACCCGAGGAGATGCAACGAGACATCGAACGATATCTAAGGGACAAGACACCGTGAGCGATTGGACCCTGCAGACCGCCCAAGAGCGTGTCGAAAGTCTCTCGCAGGCACTGCGTCAGCACAATCATCGCTATTACGTGTTGGACGACCCCACAATCGATGATTTTGAGTACGACCAGTTGCTGCGCGAGCTGCAGACGCTGGAGGTGCAATTCCCCCGTTTGGCACGGGCCGACTCCCCCACACAGCGGGTGGGATCCGCTCCGTCCAATGCGTTCTCGTCGGTGCGCCATCGCTTGCCCATGCTCTCGCTGGGAAACGCCATGGACGCGGACGAGCTGGTGGAATTCGACGCACGCATCAAACGCCACCTGGCTTCTCAAGGGGCCCCCGTCACCGGCGACATCGAGTATGTCTGCGAACCCAAATTTGATGGTCTGGCCCTCGAGCTCATCTACGAGGAGGGGAGCTTGGTGTGCGCCGCCACTCGAGGCGATGGCGTCACGGGCGAGAACGTCACGGCCAATGTACGGACCATCGGGGCCATCCCCCTGCGGCTAGAGCCCTTTCCGGGTCTGACCATCCCCTCCATTCTGGAAGTTCGGGGCGAGGTCTACATGCCGCTGGAAGCGTTCCACGACATGAATCGCCGCCGCGAGACCGCTGGGGAAGCCGCCTTTAAGAATCCACGCAATGCGGCGGCCGGCGCGCTGCGCCAGTTGGACTCCTCGGTCACAGCCCAAAGGCCCTTGTCCTTTTTCGCCTACGCGCTGGGCGTTGTGGAAGGTCTCGAAGGAATCGATATTCGCAGTCAACTGCATGTGTTGGACGTGCTGCGAGCGTGGCGAATGCCCGTCTATTCGGGCATCGAGGCGGTCACTGGTCCCCAGACAGTCATCGCATACTGGGAGAACACCCTCGCCAAACGCGCCGCGCTCGACATGGCGATCGATGGCGTCGTGGTGAAGGTGAA
Source organism: Myxococcales bacterium (assembly GCA_963578115.1). Classification (GTDB taxonomy): domain Bacteria; phylum Myxococcota_A; class UBA9042; genus CAUZBV01. The sequence goes on along the minus strand of CAUZBV010000288.1, from coordinate 757 downwards.
CGACCACACGCTTCAAGCCACGCTCGGGGATGTCTCCCGAAGCCCGCGATGGGCCATCGCCATGAAGTTCCCGCCCGAACAGCAGGAGACCCGCATCAATGACATCATCATCACCGTCGGACGAACGGGAGCCATGACCCCATCGGCCGACTTGGCGCCCGTGCTGGTGGGGGGTGTCACCGTGTCCAGAGCCACGCTCCACAACGAAGACGAGATCCGCAGAAAGGACGTCCGCAAGGGTGATTGGGTCATCGTCCAGCGGGCGGGCGACGTCATCCCCGAGGTGGTGCGGGTGCTGGTGGACAAACGACCGCCGGGTACGGAACCCTTTGTGATGCCCACGGAATGCCCCGAGTGTGGCCATCGCGCGGTCCGGCCCGAAGGGGAAGCCGTGGCCCGATGTGGCAACCAGACGTCATGCGGTGCACAGCTCAAACAACGGATCAAGCATTGGGCCAGCCGCATAGCCATGGATGTGGACGGATTGGGGGACAAACTGGTCAACCAGCTGGTGGACGTGGGGCTCATCAAAGACATCGCCGATCTCTACACGTTGACCCACAGTCAATTGGCCGACTTGGAACGCCTGGCAGACAAGAGCGCGACCAACCTGATCGAGGCGTTGGAAGAATCCAAGAATAGACCTTTGGCCCGTTTACTCTTTGGCTTGGGGATCCGCTTGGTGGGTGCCCACGTAGCCGAAGTCCTGGCCGATCATTACCGCGGCATTGAGGCGATGCAGGAAGCGTCCCTGGAC
>CAUZBV010000287.1:0-5345 GCA_963578115.1 Myxococcales bacterium | reverse complement strand
GCTAGGGCTTGGGGGGGACCATCATCGACGCGGTCAGCAAGCTCATTAACATGCAGTTGTTTTCCATTACACATTGCATGGTCGCGTCGCACTTCAGATCGCTGCAGGGCGCCAATTGTACCATGGACTCCAAGGTCGCCAAGGCCGCCAGATTCGTGCAGGCCTCCTTAAAGAGAGGTACAAATTCGTCCATGTTGGGACATCCTCCAATGGCAAAGGACAATTTGCCACAGATGGCTTCCCCCTCGGAAGAAGTGGGAGAGCCTCCGGGCGACTTGCCGGCCACTTCGACCAGACACAGGGGGAGGATCGCCGTGCCCATCTCTTGGGTGCACTCTCCCGCAGCCACGCACTCGTCCACCAAGGGACCCGCCGCCTCATTGATGTACGCGGCGTTGGAGAAACAGTACATTTCACATTCCATGGGCGGAATTTCCGTGCAAGCGGTAGCCTTCGCACAGAACGCAGAGCAGTCCATGTTGTAGCCCTCTTCCGGCATGTCGGGCATCCAGCACATGTCAGGAGGACCCGGGCCGGGCGGCGGTCCGCCACCATCGTCAGGCATCTCGTCGAGCATCTGCCCCAAGAAACAGTTGGCATCGGACACACAATCCAAGAAGCTGCAGGGATCTTTCGCGCACGCCGCAATTTTCGCCTGGGCCTCCGCGGAAAAGAGCGGTACCGCCATCATGCAGCCCATGTGGAACATCGGCGGCACTTGGGAATCCACCGTTGGGCACGAGACCAAGGCGTTCATGCCCGCATCGCACACATCCTTGCCTTCGGCGACGCCCGGCAATGTGTTCTCAGCGACAATGCCCTGAGCGCAGGAGGGGAAATAGTCGTCGCCTTCAAACTCCGAGCAGGCCTTGGTCATGCACTGGGTCAATTCCGTACCCACGGACTCGGACAGGTATTTGCCCACGATAGGGCACATGAACTCGCACTCATCGTCCGGATCACACTGCAAGATGTTGGCGCAGATGGCCTCACAATCCATGGTGGACACCACCTCGTCTGGGCTCCAACAACTGTCGAGCGGGAACTCGCCGCCATCCCCGGGGGGCGTCATCGTATCCGGGCCCACATCGGGTGGTACAATCACTGCGCCATCCGATGGACCGGTCGCATCGGAGGGAGGCTTGGGGTCACTGCTGTCGTCCACCGCATCCGAAGACGTGGTGTCCGCCTCGTTCGTGTCGGACGACGTGCCTGTGTCGTTCCCCTCTACCGACGAGCTACTTCCACATGCCATCAACCCAACCAACAACGTAATCCAAACCAACTTGTTCATCATTCGATCCTCCAAAGCGCCGGAAGCCTATGGGTTGAAGACCAAAAGGGCAAGGAGAGATTGGGAGGAATCAGGAACGCTGTCGCAAACGCTCCGCGGCCACCATGGACACGGCGATCTGCACATTGTAGGACCCAATGAATCCAGGCATGGGTATGCGGACGATGGAATCGCAACAGGCCAGCACATCGAGAGCGATGCCGTCGCGCTCACCACCCACCACGATCAGCGGATTGCCCGAGAGATCCACATCCCAGGGCGCCAACGTGCCGCTGTCTTCCAGTGCGACGATGGGCCGGCCGACGGCCTTGGCCTGCTCAATGGCCATGAGTGACGACTCCCACAACACGGGTATGAATCGGTCGGCCCGCATGGCCACACGCATGGCCAGGTGTTTCATCTTCCGAGTAAATTCCCCGTCGATGACCAGACCCGACGCGCCGGACACCTCCACCGTTCGAATGGCCACCCCCACATTGGCCGGATAGGCCCCGCCTGAGATCAACCACACGGCGCCATCGCCCGCCATCAGCTGCACGAGGTCATGATCGGGATGCCGGCCCACCAGGGCCAGCACTTCGCTGTCTTGCGTCCCGCGTCCCATACGCCGCAGGTCATTGACGCTCTCCATGCGCAGTGGGATCCCAACGACCTGTGCTTGGTCCACCACCGCTTGCGCTTCTGTGCTCAGGGGACCTTTTCGGACCAACAAAAGGCCTATCGGCTCTCCCGCCGCCAGCGCAGAGGCGATCTCCTCAGGTCCCGTAAGCTGACTCGTGGGGTGGTCTTTGTCGTTCATCTACCGCTTCGGTCGCCGCACGATTAGCCACACGATCAACGGGGCCCCGATGGCCGCCGTCAGCACGCCCACGGGCAAGTCGCGACCCGGGAGGATGACCCGAGCGATGGTGTCACACACCGCCAAGAAGGCCGCACCCACCAGCGCCGACATGGGCAGAAGAACCCGACGGCTCGCGCCCATGGAGAGTCGAACCATGTGCGGGACGATCAGCCCGACAAACGCGATGGGCCCACACCATGCCACACAAGCGCCCACACCCAAGGCACCGATGCCCAAGCCGATGGCACGCACGCGAGGGACATCCACCCCTTGCGAGTGCGCTCTCCCTTCACCACCCACCAACGCCTCCAGCGCACGAGTCTGCGTCAACATCGCCACCCCAGCGAACACCACAAAGGGGCTGAGCATCAGGACGCCTTGGTACCCCACTTGCGCCAGGTTTCCCAACGACCAGCGCACCGCCTCAAAGGTGGCGGCCATGTCGGCCTGGTATTGAAGGCCGGTCGACACGGCACCCGCGGCCAAGGTCAGCGCGATACCGGCCAACAAGACGTCGTTGGACCGCGCACGACCGCTGGCGGCGATGGCCGCCACAATCAAGGTCACGATCAACGCGCCCACAAAGGCGGCGATGGCCACGATGGGAATCCCGGACACCCCGCCACCATCCAAGAGGACCACCGCGACCAAGGCTCCCAACACAGCGCCGGCTGTGGTGCCCACGGTGCTCGGTGTGGCCAGAGGGTTGGAAAAGATCGTCTGGTAGACGGCGCCCGCCAGTCCCAGAGTGGCACCGACCATCAGCGCCATCAGCAATCGAGGCACACGAAGCTGCCAAAAGATGAATCCGCCGCTCTCCACGTCCAAGGAAGGGCCCACGAAGGGACACAGCGCCAAGAGCAAGATGCTCAAGCACGTCATCGCAGAGATACGTGCCATCAGTCCACGCCCTCCGCCTCGCCCGGCACCGCGATCAGGTGACGGCGTCCACCCACCTCCAGCGACTGAAAGGGCACCTGAAAGAGCGCGTACAAGTGATCACTGAGCGTCGAATCCCCAAAGGTGGACTCAAATTGAATGTGACCGCCCGACATGCCTACAACGCGGACCCGATCGATCCGGTCGGGGGGCGCGATATGCCCCAGCAAATTGATGTCGTGGGTGGCGCAGATCAGGGTGCGCCCATTGGACCATTGCCGCCCAATCCAGCCATAGAGTTCAAACTGATGACTGGGATCCAAATGATTGCCCGGTTCATCCAAGAGAAAAATGGACGCATCTTGGGCGACCAGCGCAGCCAGAGCCACTTTCTGTGCCTCACCACCGGACAAGGTGTCGAGGGTCCGGTCTGCGAGGGGCGCCACCCCGACCTCGTCCAGCGCCGACGACGACGCCCTCAGCGCCGAGGCCCGAGATTCGGAGAAGCGGAAGCGCGCGGCCGCAACAAATTGCTGGACGGTCAATGGCTCCGTCACCAGACCGTGTTGGGGCAACCACGCCAGGTAGCGCGCGCGCTCGGCTCCCCCCAAAGAATCTACCGAACGGTCTTCCACATGAACGGACCCCACTGTCCGATTCATCAAACCGAGGATCGAGTGCAACAACGTGCTCTTTCCGGCGCCATTGGGACCGAGCAGAACCACCAGATCACCCCGATCGACCGTGAGCGATACGTCCTCTAAGAGCGTCGAGGTTCCAGCGCGGACAGTCAGACCGTCCAAGGTCAGCAACGCACTCATGGCTCGGAAGTGTCCTTTTGGGTCAATCGCCCCACCTCCTCACGAAGCGCGCGAACAAAATCCAAAATTCGCGGTCCAGGACGATAATGACTCGAGCCCGCGATGGTGCCCAAGCCTCCTTTCTGGACCGCTTGAAGCATGGGGAAGCGTCGAAAGACGTCCAGATGATGTTCGCGCTCCGCATCCGTCACGGTGTCGCGTGCAATCATCAGGATGATGAGATCGGGGTCGATCTCGATGAGTCGTTCAAAACTCAAGGTGGCCGGCCCATCGACCACTTCATCCACTGCATTGCGCCAACCGACCGCGTGGATCGCTCGCCCGTGCAACGAGTTTCGTTTGACGTACCAAATGGTGTTGCCTTGCGGCATCCCAAACACCAAGAGCAGGCGCGGACCCACCTTGGCCGCAGGAACATCCAACTGCCCGGCCAACTCCATGGCGAGATGATCGGACTCGGACTGATGGCCTGTCAGCGCTCCCAAGGTCCGAATTCCCGCCGTCACATCGGCCAGAGTCAACCACGGAATCACGGTGGTGGGAGCAATCGTACTCAGCTGGACCGGTTCTTCCGTGCTCGACCCGGACACAACGATGTGGTCGGGCTCCACCCGCACGATCATTTCCGGCGAGGGCTTCAACGCCGTGCCCAAGGCGGGGAGTTTCTGGACAGATTCTGGATAGTCGCAGAAATCCGAACGACCCACGAGACGGTCTTCAGCCCCAATGGCAACCAGTGTTTCCGTGATGGCTGGGCTCAAGCTGACAATTCGAGTGGGATGCTCTTGAGGGGGCTTCGTCGCTGGAAAGAGCCGGTAGAAAAGCGTCGACATGGCCACAGAGCTGAGGGCCAAGACAAGCAAAAGACTGAGTGGGCTTCGATGTACCATGCCTTAGGATCCGTCCACCAAGGGGGTGTAGCGAAGTGTTGTCATGACGCTGACCCCCGGAAGCGGGAACCCTGTGTAGTCCTGAACGCGGTTGTTGGTCAAGTTGCGCGCGGTCAGATCCAGACGAAAACGTCGCTGGTGAAAGAGAGCGTAGAGGCCGGCACCCACAATCCATCGTGCGGGAACAGCGACCAGATTGGTCGGATCTCGATAATTGCCAGAGAGGGCCTCCAGCTCGGCGCTCACACCCAGTTCGGACAGGATCCCGGACCAACGGCCATACGCTTCGAGACGACCAAAGGCCTTCCACTGCGGACGATTGGGCAATTGCTTGCCCTGATGCGCCACAATGTCAGAGCGGTTTTCCGTGTGCATCCACGTCAAACTGCCACGTCCACGCACGTGCCGAAGACAATCCAAGTACGTGCCGATCTCCACACCGAGTACGCGAGCCGATGCGATGTTCTCGGCCACAGAGATGTTCTGCGCGTTTTGAACAAATTGGATTAGCTGATCGGTCCAGCGAGCAAACGCAAACACCTCCACACTCCACGTGTTGGGTCGTTCCAGCCAATCTGCGCTGTGCACAAGTCCAAGATCCACGCCCAACCCACGCTCCG